>JBCCOX010000448.1:0-4592 GCA_039025155.1 Deinococcota bacterium
ACTCAGAAAACGCTTCATCATCGAAACCATCAACGATCAACTCAAGAACATCTCTCAGATTGAGCACACCCGTCACCGCAAACCTAACAACTTTGCCATTAACCTCCTTGCTGGCTTAATTGCTTACACTCATCAGCCTAACAATACTCCGGACAAGTTTGTATCGGTTCGTGAGGCACAGTATTTCTTACGGTTTGACCCAGACTAACAAGCGCTGGCGCTAATGTTGCCTCACTTTTTCAAATTCGTCTGTGACGGTATTTCTAATTTAATGCAAGTTAGGGTTCGAGGTGAGTTTGATAAACGTCTGCTGACACTGATGGCATCGAACTCAGATGCCTCAATAAGTGTCCGAAGTATTGAAGCCTAAAAAACCTGCTATCAACTTGTCTCACAAGCTTTCTTAAGTCCCTGTGGTGTTGTAGGAAAACTCCGAACTCAGGTTATCTATGACTGGATTAGTAAGTAGAAAATCACCCAAGCTACTCTTTTAGGCCTAGGTGTTAATCTTTCACAACTCGTTACCACTATTGTTGCCGTGCTGTTATCAGGTACTCCCAATGCTTCATGACTACCCTGAACTATTGGTTTTCAAGATTCTGGTGATTCATTATGACAATCTTTTGGACTACTACCGAGCTAACGTACGTCAGAGACATATCTTACGTGACTATCAGAGAAACTATGTTGTGACATACGTCAAACATAGCCTGTATAGCCTAAATGCTGCTGGCTCAAGGGCTGATGGTTGTTTAGCTACACCACTGTATGTGTCAGAGACGCATTTCTGATTATTTGGAAACATCGAACTCAGGTTAATTTAGTGTTGATGTAACTCGCAGCTAAGCCAATTCAAAGTTTCGGAAGCGTGACCCCACGTTGACCTTGATATTTACCACTGCGTTCAGCATAGGTGACTTCTGGACGTTCACCTTGAAAAAAGAGCAGTTGAACAATGCCTTCGTTAGCGTACACCTTGGCAGGTAAAGGTGTTGTGTTGGATAGCTCGAGCGTCACGTGACCTTCCCAACCGGGTTCTAACGGCGTCACATTGGCAACTAGCCCACAGCGCGCATACGACGACTTACCTAGCGCAATCACCATGACATCGTCTGGCACGCGCAAGTACTCCACCGAGCGCGTTAGCACAAAGGAGTTGGGCGGAATAATACAAACCTCGCTGCTGGTTTCAATCAGGCTTTTGGGGTCAAACGCTTTGGGATCAACCACAGTGTTAAAGGCATTGACAAAAATACGCCACTCAGGCGCGGCCCGCAGGTCATAGCCAAAGCTCGAGAGCCCGTAACTAATGACACCTTTGCCAACTAAATGCTCCTCAAAGGGCTCAATCATACCTGCTTGTGCCTGCTTGCGAATCCACCAATCCGGTTGAATGCTCATGGCTGACCCGCATCTGGCGTGCTACCCGCATCATCCTCTTTTGCGTCACCTGAGGTTTCTTCAGTTGTAGATTCTTCTTGAATATCGCTAGCGATATTGTCCGTAGGATCTGCACCTGTAGTCTCGTCTAGCACATCTGTTGAACCGTCTGCTGGCTCGGCTGTCAAAGGCTGTACATCAGTATTGGTAGCATCAATATCTGTCGCATCAGCCTCTGTCGCATCAACCTCTGGGCTGATGCTTTCAGCAGAACGACCAAGCAGACTGTCTAGTGACAAGGTAATCCCCAAAGAGACATCAAACGCTTGGGACAATTCAGGAAGTAGCAGCGGGCGATGAGTGTAGGTGATGGCTAGTCCAAAAGTTTCGTCAATCGCGTAACTAGCTGCCACGCTAAGCGCCAAGCCAAAACTGTCTTCATTGCCAGATGCGCTGTCGCCACTTACAAACGTTAGCCCCGCCCCACCGTAGGTCTGAAAGCCAAAAGGGTCTTGTAAGTTGGGATCAAAGGCATACCATACGCCTGCATCGGCAACTAAGCCATCTCGCCACGCAAGTGCAGCGTACAAGGACAACGGCTCAGAAAGTGACAAGAACCCTCGCAAACCCAGTTTCAACAAGGGTTCGTAACTGCCTGTTTCGGTTTCGCGGTAAGCAAGGCCTGACTCGAGCCACAGGCTTTGCCCTTTGCTCAGTGGGCTCATTAGAAACAGCATCAACACACAACAGGCGCGTAGGAACCAACCATGTATGTTTTTGTGGTGTTTGAAGGTGTTGGGGTGTAAACGGTTAACCTGACAGAACATAGGCATCCTCAAATCCTGTCAGTATACCTACTTGCAGGTTCACATGGAGTTCATCAAAAGTAAAAATTAATACCTAGTGCACCATACAAGTTTTCTTCGATAGTTGTGTTGTTAAGCTCGCCAATACCCGTAGGGATGCCCCCGTTGAGCTCTAAAAATACGCTAAGTGGGTCAAGGTTGAACACCTCGAGCGACACCTCAATACCTGCTAGCGCGTGAGCTTCTAAGACCGTACCATCGCCCAGATAGTTCACCGCACCTCCAGCACCCACGTAGATAATCCAGGGACGGCGCACCAAGACCTCGGCAAGCATGTCTACACTGACCCCAAAGGTGATGTCTTCAGAGCCGTCGCTAGCTGTTGTGCTACCCACAATTACCCCCACGCGCATGTCCAGCGTAGACAGCACAAAGCTTTTAATGCCCATCTGAAAGGCATTGCCTAGGGGATCACCATTGCGAAACCCAATGTAGTTCTGCGCTTGTCCACCAGACCCGAACACAGCCATGCTGAGGCTTGTAAGTAGTACGATGAGCCTGTAAGCGGCGCGTGTCTTGGTGGAAGGGCAAGCTATGATGATGATTCCTTTCAGTCTGCACGGTGATGGCATGCTCGCACAGCGCGTTAGGCTGCTGCTTATCTAGACGCATATACACAATGCCTGTCAAGTACTTTTGCTGCTTGAGGTGTGTAGCTGAGCCCCCAAGAGGCTATCCTTAACAAGAGTAACTACCGTTTAGCTGATGATCTTAGCTACTATGTAGGATATTGTCTGTATTGGCAGATATGACTAGTTGATGTCTAATCCTGACCTTTTCAGACAAACTCTAAACCAGTAAGAGACTAAGTATGCAGCTGGCTTTGCACTGTATAACATGCGCTACGCAGTATATGCCATGCAATAAGCCCGAGTAATAAGCCAGACAAGCTCGAGCACAGCAAAAATACTGCTGGCCCAGTCTACTGAATTACCCCTTCACATGGTGTGAATGCTTAAACACATCTTATAGGTGTTATGTCGTTTCTGGTTGATTCCTACAAAAATTAACTTGCTTCGTCGCTATCTGCCCGTGGTTTGGAGGTACGGTTGCGCGACCTATTTGCATGGCGCGGCGGCTTACCACGTCTGGTGCGGCCACGTTTTTTTGTCTGAGATTGGGGGGTCTGCTTACTTGCCTCAGTCTCTTGAGAGGGAGACTGTTGAGCCAACGACTGACCTGATTGGGACTGCGTACCAGCAGATACCGTTTGACTCTGGCCCTGATGCTGACCTTGGCGTTGACGACGGCTGCGGCGGTTGCGCCCACTAGGTTGTTTGTCAGCTTGATCCGCCCGTTTGCGCTGTGAGCGCTGCTGTGAACGCTGGCGCGAGCGGCTATCGCGGCGGGGTTTAGTTTCCCTATTGTCCTGCTGAGCGTCACGTGAACTGCTGCCCCGGTTGCTGGGCTGCTGACTGCCACGCTTTTGCCCTGTGCCCGTAGTTTGCCCCATACCCGTAGCAAGTGCTTGCGCTCGAGGCTGCCGACTTTGGGAGGTATTTGTACGCCCTTTGCGGGCATGCCGTTCAGCGTGTTGCCGCTCAGCTTCGTAGCTTACTTTTACGAGGCTGGCCTCGAGCATCTGCCCGTCTAAACGTTGACTCAATTTTAAAATTGTACGGCTGCCGTCATCTTCCACATAGACATAATTCCCACCCGGCTGACAACTGTAGACTAAAGCCTGTTTGGGACCAAGTGCTGTCTCGAGCGTTATATCACTGACGTGCTCGAGCACCACGTCTTTACCAATGAGAGGAAGCTGTAACCGCGCACTGGTACTTTGCCGAAGTTCATAAAAGATGCTTAGCGGGTCGCGGTAAGCTTGAATATAAGGAATAGAGGCTTGGTCGCGGCTACCTCGGCGGGCTGTCACCATGCCTTCTTCTTGATCAAAGCTAACTTCAAAATTACGTGTCTCTGAGCCGCTTCGGTAGCTTTCTGCAAATTCTAAGCTGAGCTTTGAATCGCGTTGAATGCTGCTGCGTTGATGCACACTTTTGCGCCCCAACGGGCCTTGTAGATCAAGTTGAGCTTCCAAGAGAACTATTTTATCTTGGGCAAGCGTTGTTAAACGGTAGCTGCCAACCGGGCGACCTCGCAAGCTCACACGGTACTCGCAGACTTCTTTGCGCATAGACGAGCTTATCACCCGAAGCAGGTTCAGCATGTTAATGTGCTTTGCGTTTTGTCTTGAATGCAACATCGCCGCTACATGTAGTGTTTTCAACGTGGGGTTTTCAGCGTGGTGAAGCGGCACTAGAACAAATTTAGCAGCATATCAATAGCAGTCCAAGCAGGCTCGAGGGCTCAAATATCACAGCTTTAGAGGTAAACATTGCCTAACAT
>JBCCOX010000449.1:0-4574 GCA_039025155.1 Deinococcota bacterium
GAAGCGCTGAATCCCGTTAGCACCGTCTACTTTGGCTGCATCTAAGAGCGATATATCAATGTTTTGCAAGCCCGCTAAAAAGATGACAAAGAAGAAGCCAATCGACACCCAAATTGACGCCACTAAAACGGCATAAAGTGCTGTGCGAGTATCACCCAGAAAACCGTGCTGCAACCAACCTAGATTTAACCGCTCTCCTAAGCGGTACAAAAGCCCACGTCGAGGTGCATAAATGAGTGACCAGATGATACCTACGATAGCCGGACCTAAGACTTGGGGAAGAAAAAAGACGGTGCGAAAAAAGTGCCAGCCTCGAGGTTGACCGTAAATCAAGAGAGCTAAAAATAAAGCTGTCCCGATTGCCCCAATAGAGCCTAGAACAATCCAGATCAGGTTATGGCTAAGGGCTGACCAAAACAAACGATCTTGAAAAAGCCTGCTGTAGTTGTTAAGTCCTATAAAGCTAAACTCAGGACTAAAGCCATTCCAATCGGTTAAGCTTAAATAAATCGTGCGCCCAAAAGGGTAAAGTACAAAAACCACATAGAGTAGTATCGTAGGGGCAATAAAGATGTAAGCAATAAGATTATGGCGATAACGTTGCCGTGGGGGATGCTTTAGCGCACCCCCGCGTTTAGCCCCGGTCAACGTTGCCATGATTTAGCGCTCGTCCCATAGGCGTTGTAAATCAGCCAGTTGTTCTGCTGGGCTTTTGGTACCTGCCATAACAGCCTGAAAGCCGTCACGCATCATAGTGTTAAAGACTTGGGGTGCAATTAAATCAATGTTGTAGCCAAGTTGCAAGTCGCCTGTGCCACTGCCTGCAGCTTGTAAGGTGTCCAAGACAAAGGCTGTCAGGGGAGCTAACTCAAGGGTCATTGTATCAACGGGTACAGGTGGGATAAAGCCGGCAGTTTCAATCCAAATTTTGACTGCTTCGTCTGAAAACATAAAGTCTAAAAAGCGGGCAGCTGCTTCAGGATGTTCAGTGCGACTGTTGACAAAAAAGGCAGACCCCATACCGGCTGTATAAATGCGGTCACCCCCGGCAACGGTTGCGGGAAAAGGTACCATGCTGACGTTGGCGTCCATATTGGTAAGAATTTCGCCAACAACCCATGTGCCTGTGGGTAACAGCAAGGCTTCACCGCTAAAAAAGACGTCTTGTTGTGCTGGAAAATCGAGTCCGTTAACATCATCGACAAAACAGCCCGCGTCGCGCATATCGCGATACACTACTTCAACGGCGCGTACCATGGATTCATTGGTCCAGTCACCTTCACCATTAAAAAGCAGGTTCTCCATATAGGCTACACCTAGGGTGTTATGTACCGGCATAGTGAAACTAAAAAAAGCTTGCCAGCCAGGGTTTTGACCATGGGCAAAAGGAATATAACCTTGTTCACTGGCTGCTTGGCAAAACGCCAAGGTCTCTTCCAAGTTGCTTGGTACGCTAAAGCCTTCAGCTTCCATAGGGTCGTCATTGACGAAGACGCCTACAAATTCGTACTCGAGCCCTAGGCCGGCGACCTGACCGTCAATAACACTCCACTGTAAACCAGCCGGATAAAACTTGTCGCGCCAACCGTACTCGGCTGCAAAGTCGTCGAGTGGCAAAATTAATCCTGCTCTAAACACTTCACGCGCTGCTGCCACATCGTAGTACATGACATCGGGGCCTGTGCCTCCTGCAAGTGCTGTAGGTACAAGTTGATTTAAGTCCTGACCGGCAAAAATCTCGCGCTCGATGGTAATATCGGGATTTTGCTCCATAAAAAGCTGATATATCTGTTCAGCAGCAGGATCTGCTGGCCCAGTGTGCTGGTCCCATACTGTTAAACGCACGTTTTGGGCGCTTCCTAAGCTGAAAAGCAGAGCGGTCATAATAGCGAAATAGCTGAAAACCTGTTTCATCATCACTCCTCCTAAGGTGGTGATTTATGCGTCTTCTTGACTACAAAGGTCAAATTGCCAAGTTGTCTGAGTCTTGGTGTGGACTTAAGCTAGCAAGTTGCTGATGACCTCAAGCTTTTGCTGAGCGCGCACGTGTTCTTGTTTGAGTGCTGTTACGAGCCGTTCTGCCATAGATAGAAAATTGGCTTTGGGATTTTGCTCGAGCTCGACAAAGAAGTCTTCATTGGCATGCTCGCAGGTTTCAATCCAGTCGGCTTTAAGCTGACTAGCACCTCGTAGTGCCCCTGCAATGTTGCCCACAATGCTCGCAATCGTATCGTTATCTCGACCAAATGCAACCCCCTCGATAATGCCTTCGTTAACATCTCCTTGTGTCAGTTTGAGCAAAGCTAAAGCTGCAGGTACAACTTCTAAACTGCTGCCGCTAAAAAAATGTGTTTTGTTCCAAGGTCCTTTGTGAGGCGCTTGTGGTGAGTGCCAGTGCAGCATGTGGGCGTAAAATGCATCTCGAAAAGCTGACACTGAGCCAGTCTCTTCGGCTAAATCAAGGGCAATCTCGATGGCTCGCCGTATATGGAAACTACTATTAGTTAAGACTGCCTCGATAACACTCTCAACACTAGCAGCAGGTGCAAACGCCGCTGCGACACCTGTTGCAACCGCTGCGGCTGCATCTCGCTCGGTGCCATCCTGTGTCACTGAGGCAATTAGGAACCCGTCCTGATAGGCCTGTCTAGGATCACCGGCGTTGATAACGCCTACAGGCGCGATCGCCATTGCAGCCGCCGCGTTGGGCATGTTGTTCCTACCTGTATCCCAAGGACTCATACCGAGTTTGAGCTTTTCAAGTACAATTCTGTCGCTACGCCAGACACGTAAAGGATCGAGGTGTTTGAGTAGAACCTCAGCATAATCTGTCGGTGTGATGCGTCCACCACGTTCTACGATAGCCAAGCACATAACGTGACGCATTGTGGTGTCATCAGTAATGGCACCAGGCTTACTAGGTTCAGTTTTAGGTAGACCGTATTGCTTGCCTGTGTTACCGCGGTAGCTAGGTATAAGCGCTTCTAATCTCCCGTGTTTGTTGGCGATTTCATGGTGGTACCAACCTTCTACGGGCGCACCTAGGGCGTCACCAATTGCACCACCAATGAGGCAGCCATAAACTGCGTCAAGCAAACAGTTTGACATATGAGCGTCCTTTCAAGGCCAAGACTTTGCGACGTATGCATAGATACGGATAAACATTCAAGATGTGATTATCTTGAATGTTTGGATAGACACTAGAACAAACAACGCTAATTGTTTTAATTGTTTTTGCTAACTGAAGTTTAGCTGAAGTATCAGTTGGTTGTCAAGATGAGTGTGCTTTGCCAAGGCGTTGCTTAGACCAGTGTTATATTTGGTCTTTATTGAGGTAAAAGCGATAGTAGATGGACCAAAACTTGTTTCTTGTCCTAATTTACCGTGCTACAAATTGAGTAAAAACTCTTTGCCAAAGGTTAGGTGATCTTCCATCCTCTTAGCAGCTACAACCGCGTTGTCTGAGATGATGGCATCGACAATACCCGCGTGTTCTTCATAAGCGACTTTCATACGTTGCAAGTTTTGCCCTGTCACTTGAAATATCATGCGTTTGAGTTTGTCACTTTGGTGAAGCATGACTTTAAGAATGTCTTGATTGCCTAAGAGCTTACACAACAGCATATGAAAATCGATGTCAAGTGCTACGCTTGCTGCTAGGTCATCTTTTTGCGCAGCCTCAGCCTGAGCAAGCAAATTTTCGTTAAGTAACGCAACGTCAGCCTTGCTCACATTACCAACCAAACGCTTGACTACAAATGACTCTAAAGCCAGACGAATATCAAAATGGTCGTTAATCTCTTGCAACGACATGGTCCGAACTACAATCCCCTGCTGTGGTGATACCAATACAAAGCCCTCATGAGCCAGTCGTTCAATCGCTGAGCGCACCGGCGTGTTACTCATACCCATATCTTGTGCGAGTTGTCGTTCAGATAAAAAACTATTGGGTGACAGTTCACCTGTAATGATTTGCGATTTGAGCGCCTCATAGGCTTGATCTTTTAAGAGGACTCGGGCTCCGTTATTAGTGGGCGTACTATTCAATGTCGTTTTGGAGCGAGGCATTAGAATTTTAGAATACCAAAATCATACTGTAGCAACGTCAAGGAATAGTACGAAAACTTCTAACTTAGCTTTAGTCAAATGTGCCGTTGATTTATCAAGTAGCAGTTCCAGGATTAGTTACCCCACACCGAGTGGGTCGATTTCTACTCCCATAGGTCGCACGCGCAACTGCCTGTGGCAGTCACTCGTGGAAATGCTAAAGGTAATACTCATGTCTTGCACTTATCCAAAGCTCAGCTTTAGAGGTTTCTGAAGGCTGTTAGCAAAGCGTTCAATGTCGATAAGCAGGTGTAGGATGACAACGTCGGTGAGTTGCTCAAGTAAAGTCTGAGCAGCAGCGGATAAAGTTAGGGTAGAGGCGGATAGGCAACGTTTGAGAGTGGCGAGACAGTAGGCTAAGCAGCTGAGGAAAAGCCAGAGCTTAAGGGCGTCAGGGGTTCTAAGACGAGCTTCTTTGAGACCGAAGTCGTGTTTGATGGACTTGAAGAAAGACTCAATAAGCCAAC
>JBCCOX010000450.1:0-4571 GCA_039025155.1 Deinococcota bacterium
CCACTGGAAGGCAGTTGCTACTTGACCCTGCGCAAAGATATCCACAATTTCAGCAATCCCGTAGTTCTGCGCGCCGGGTGGCATGTAGTCAAGCATGCGCTTATTCCAGAGCATTGCTTCAGCGTTCACATCACTGTCGAGGATGCCTTCAATTTGACCCGTAGCAGGGTCCCAAATATCCCCACCAAGTGAGAACATAAACGGATACAAATTCATTGACGCATAGTCATACTCACGGGCGTACTGCTTGGCAGTTCCGTAGAGTTCATCGTCTGGACGGGTGAAGAATTCCGCAATTTGCTCATACTGGGTCATGGTGACGTTTTCCCAGTCTTCAAAGGTTTGCGGCAACTCAAAGTCGTGGCTGGCAGCAAAGGCTTCGCGCTCAGCCGGGTCAGTTAAGTAATCCTGACGGACGAAAAGTACCATCACATCACCTTCTTGGGGTAAACCCCAAAGTTGGTCAGTTTCGTCTGGATAGGTCATGTAGGTACTTACGACAATCTCGTTGTACCACTCGATGTCTAGTTCAGGGTTTTCTGCGATGATCTCGTTCATGTTGACAATCCAGCCGGGCTCCGCAAACGCACCCAACCACTGACTGTCACTAATGATGATGTTAAATTCGTTTGAGCGAGTTGATAGCGACGCAGCAGCCCGCTGGAAAAGCTGTGAAAAAGGTGCCTCGGCAAAGCTAAAAGACACTTCGTAGCCAAAGTTTTCAGCAGCATAAGGTGCAAATAGTTCTTGTGCCATTTCAGCACCTAAACTACTGGGTAGCCAGCCACCAATCCCTAACACAGCCATCTCGATAGATTGACCTGCTAGAGGGTGATCTTCTTGAGCCGCAGCGAGCGTGAGGGACATAGCCACAGCTAGAACGCAAAGCCAACGTATGAAGCCGTTCAAGGACGTTCTCTTCATCGGTACTCTCCTTTATTTGGGTAGATTGTATACAGAGTGTATCACAGGCAAACCGTCTGTTGTCAATGGTGATAAACCTTCACGATGTTGAGGAAATCCTCATACAGGACGTGAAAATGTGTTTCTTAGTGACATAAGAAATTAAAGTCAAGGCGAAACGCAGTCATAGACCTAAGACGACATCAATTAGTTATGTGATTAGCATCTCCAAGATTAGTTCTCCACAGTTAGTGAGTTGATTCCTACTCCCCTAGGTCACACGTGCAACTAGCCTATGCAGTTACTTATAGGAATGCTAGATGATTAAACATCTCACGCTACACCGAGGTGCGTTTTAGCTGACACAGACAGCACTTCAAAAGCCTGTATCGTAACGCATGACACTCACTTCTAGCTTGGCGGCTGGATCGCCGATCGTGGTTATTTTGGTGCTTATGTTGGGTCTCGGCTGGTCAGCAGCCAAAGCTGGCGCAACAGGCTTAGTATTGGCTGTTGCGCTTGCGCTCAGTGTGTTTTCGCTAGGAACAGACATCTACCCGACATTAGGCATTCCAACAAGCTTTTTAGGTGTTGGCGCTGAGGCTGGCTTTACCACGCTCACTATTTTGTGGGTTATTTTGCCGGCGCTTGCCATCTACCAGTTGCAACTGCGCACGGGCGGACTTACAACCTTGCGCCGGGTGATGGCGAGAGTCTCGAGCGATCCCCGAATACTCACGTTTTTAGTCGCTTGGTTTTTTGCACTGTTCATAGAAGGGGCAGCCGGCTTCGGTACGTCAGCGGCACTAGCTGCACCGTTTTTAGTGAGCGCTGGTTTTAGCAAGGTGGATGCTGTAGCCATTGTGCTGGTTGGACACGCGGTGGGTGTATCTTTTGCAGCGGTAGGCACGCCTATGCTGCCGCAATTTGCTGCAACAGGACTAGACACGCTCGCGCTTTCCGAAGCAACTGCCCGCTATCAAGCCGTCTTGGGGTCACTGATTGCGTTTGCCATTATGTACTTAGTAAGTCGTGCTAGGTCGATGCAGCCCTTTCCCAAGTTGTGGCTTTGGACGCTGATCGCCTCAGCCTGTTTTTTTGTACCATTTTATCTGCTCGCGCGGTTTATTGGGCCAGAGTTGCCAACCTTGGCAGGTTCCTTAGTAGGTGCGATTAGTTTTGTGGTGTTGTGGTTGCGGTTTGGTGATAAGACGCTCGAGGCTACCTCATCTAAAATAGCCTCACCGAAACCAGAAAGTGATACCTCTAGTGAACCAGCGTTAACACCTGCCAACATCTTAAAAGCGGCTGCACCGTACTTGGTGTTGGTGGCGCTGGTACTTGTGACACGCTTGATTGCACCTGTCTCGAGCTCGTTGCGAGCGGTGGTGCTCGAGTGGTCTTTAGCAGAAACGTTTAGCGGCAACATAGCACTGCTCTATCACCCCGGCACCCTCCTCGCGGTCAGTTTTAGTCTGGGCGCTGTCTGGCAGGGTGCTAGCAAGCAAGACGTTCGTTCAGCCCTGACAGCAGCTAGCCAGCAACTTATAGGTGTCGCCATCGCGCTACTCGTGATGCTCAGCTTGTCGCGTCTTATGGTCCACGCAACGATGATTAGCACCTTGGCGACTAGTGCGGCAACTACATTGGGGAGTATTTGGCCTTTGTTAGCGCCGTTTGTGGGCATTTTAGGCACGTTTGTGACAGGCTCAGCGACAGCCTCCAACATTTTGTTTAGTGATTTTCAGTTTGCAACTGCTAACGACCTGGGTTTATCGCCCCTCACAATCTTAGGTGTGCAGGGTTTTGGGGCGGCTGTCGGCAACATGATTTGCCCGCACAATATTATTGCGGCCAGTGCGACGGTGGCGCTAACTGGTGAAGAAGGTGCTGTTTTGCGGCGCACGTTAGGGATTTGCTTGGGCTATACCCTATTGGGTGGGCTGATGGCGTGGGGGCTTAGCATCCTCTAGGGTCAAGTTCGCCATGTTCAGGCTAGCTTTGGTGTGATAGCTCGAGCCACTTTTTTAGCTATACTTCACGTTTTTCGGATATAGCGTCTTTACAATAAGACTAGAACCACTGAGACTAACATCAATGAGACTAGAATCGAAGCTAAATTCCCCGTAACCTTAGGAGGAAATAATGAACCGCACTGCTTTGTGGCTTAGCCTTCTGCTCTTGCTTGGCTCGAGCGTTTCCGTGAGCCAAACCCAAGCCCCCAGCCAAACCCCTAGCCAAACCTACGTCGAGCTGATCCTTGATGCTTCGGGCAGCATGTGGAACACCCTAGCTGATGGGCGCTACCGCATTGTGGCTGCCAAAGATGTCCTCACCCAGTTTGTTGGTAGCTTGCCAGATGATAATTTAAACGTGGGCCTGCGCATTTACGGTTCACAAATGTCTGCACTGGATGATGGCGCGTGCGATGACACACAACTTTTTGTACCGCTAGCAGGGCTAGATAAGTCGGCCCTGACCCAAGCTGTACAAGATGCCAACGCCCAAGGTGCGACCCCCATTGCCAAAAGCTTACTTGCTGCCGCAGATGATTTTCCTGCCCAAGCTGAAAAACGCCTTATTGTGCTTGTCACAGACGGCGAAGAGTCTTGCGATGGCGATTTGCAAGCCGTTGCAGCCGACTTACAAGCGCGCGGCTTGGACATAGACATTCGCATTATTGGCTTTGATTTAACTGCCGAAGCTGCCGCCAGTTTTGCAGGCGTTGGGACCTTTGAAAACGCTGAAAACGCCCAGCAGCTAGCTAGCGCGCTCGAGTCTGCCGTAGAAGAAGTTGTAACCGAAGTTCCCGTGGTTGAAACCGCCTGTGAGGCTCCAGCAAGTTTAACGGTTGCCGGAGCAGTTGAAGCTAGTTACCCGTTTAGTATTAACTTTGAGGGTCCTGAAGGGCGTATTAGTGTGCATCCGGTTGGTGGGGATGATTTTAGCGCACTGGGGTCAGCGTTTACCGGTTCGGGAAATCCAGTCGAACTTACTGCGCCTGGCGAGGCAGGCAGCTACGAGCTGCGCTACACCGCCAACAACGGTAATTGTGTGGTGACAACACGCCAGCTAGAGGTTACTGCTATCACAGCCACCTTAACAGTACCAGCCCAAGTTGAGGGCGGCTTTGAGTTCGCTGTAACTGCTGACGGCCCCGCAGGACGGGTTGCTATTTTTGAGCCCAGCGACATAAACTACCGCAACTATGATCTGTACAGCTTTTTTGTAACATCTTGGAATAACACTATGTTGCGTGCGCCCAGCCAAGTAGGTAGCTACGACATTCGCTACTATGATCAAAACGGCACGTTGCTTACCACCACCCCACTCGAGGTAATCGCAGCAGATGTCAGCTTAACAACGCCCGAGCAAATTGAAGCAGGCTATGACTTCCCTATTGAGTTTAGAGGTCCCGAAGGGCGCATTGCCATTTTTGAGCCCAATGATACGAACTACCGCAACTATGATGACTACAGTTTTTATGTCACTGCTTGGAACGACAAAGTTCTGACTGCGCCCACTGAAGCGGGTAGTTATGAAGTTCGGTATTACGACCAAAACGAAACGCTTATTACTAGCAATATGCTCGAGGTCATTGCAACAACTGCAGGTCTAAGTATCCCCGACAGTGTTGAAGCAGGGTATGCCTTCAGCCTTGACTTTTC
>JBCCOX010000451.1:0-4571 GCA_039025155.1 Deinococcota bacterium
ATACCTCTTCAACCGGATGGCGTTTTTCTTGCCTTGCTTTTTGAATAGCATAGCCAAGGTTGAGCGCTTGGCTCACCGTGTTAGGGATGGCGTACTTTTTGAGGTAGCCCGCTGTCATGGGCGCGTCTGCGTAGCCAGCTGATGCGCCCATCTGCACGGTCACAGCACGGGCGAGACGCTCGAGCCAGTACATATCCACTACCTCACGAAACACCACCTTGTTGCCTTTGTCATCTGCAATGGCCGCCGGTGCCGGACTGTGACCGTAAATAAAAAAGGTGCACATTTGTAATTCAGGAAACGCCCGTCCCATGCCATCAGCATCCACGACAGGTAAGCCAGCTTGAGCTGCGGTGAGCATGGGTTCCATGCTGTTGGCACCGCCAATTTCAGCTGGAATTAACGCGCTAATGGGCTTGCCCACCTCTGCCTCCACAGCTTTGAGGGCTTGGTAGCACTCGTCGCCATGTTCAATTTTTTCAATGCCCACAACAGGCGCGCCAATGCCACCTACGCTTACAACAAGGGCGTCGTCGGGTAGGTCGTGGAGTGAAATAAGCTCAACCTTTTTGCCACTGCGAAGTAGCTCGCGGGTGCGAAGTTTGCCGATGTAAGGATTGCCACCGCCACCTGTGCCGAGGACGGCCGCACCTAGCTCGAGTGCCTCCAGATCAGCCTCGCTAATCGTGCGTGGCGCGAGCGTTACCGTTGTTGAGGTCGCATATGTTGAGGTTGCATAGTCATCAGATACAGACACGAACTAACCTCATCCCAGAGCGCGTTCTTCGATGGGTATATAGTCCACATCGTAGCCAAAATAGCGCGGACCAACGAGTTCAAGCCCCTCCGGCGTGCGCCACTGCGGGTCGCAGGGAATGCCGAGTGCTACCACCCGAAAGCCAAACCGCAACGACTCCGTGGTAATGGGTTCACCCGTGTCTACGTCTAGCAAAGTGATGAGATCCGGCACAGTGATGAGCATATCGCCGTCTCGCTGCGCCACCAAAAACTCATTTTGAAAACTGAGGCTGTAAGTGTGTCCGCTGTCGTCATCGATGCCACTCAATATTGCCTCACCCTTGGCAAACCCGCCTTCAGTACGGCGGCTTACGTCGGTGACTTTGGCGCGAAACAGCTCACGCGCGCCCGTGACGGCTTTGACGACCTCAACAGGAGGTTGGTTGGCGGCCCTAGCCTCCCGAATTGCTTTACCAATAGTTTCAATTAAACTGATGGTCCCGCGAATAACCGACTTTTTAGCAGTTGCGCCATCACACGGGTAAAGCGCAATCATGGCAGCACCGCCCATATCAATCGTTGCTGAGCGGGCTAGGCGCTCCGTCCACGGGTTGCTGATGGTACTTAGCACGACCGAGTTGCCTTTGTCGTCTGCCATTACCATCGGCGTAGACGAAATCCCGTGCAAGCTAAACGTGACCATTTGCAGCTCGGGAAAGGCCCGCCCCATGCTATCGCCGTCTACCAGCGGCAAGCCTGTTTCAGCGGCGACAATAAACGGCGTGGTGGAGTTGAGGCCGCCAGCTTCAGCGCACAACACGGCGCGGATGGGTTTTCCCAAAAAAGCCTCGAGCTTCTTAAAGGCAATCACAATCTCTTGACCTTGGGGCAGTTTTTCGACCATTACGGTGGGCGCGCCCATCATGGCGGCAGTTACGACCAGATCGTCGTCGTTGAGCTCGTCAACATCTACTAACTCAACAGGTTGATGGCGTTTAATGGCTTCAATTGCCATGAGTTTGCCAATGTACGGATCGCCCCCACCGCCTGTCCCCAGCACTGCACCGCCAATAGCGACATCCTCCATAGCACTAGCTTCAATCTGCCTCATGCTGTCACCTGCAAGTTGCCCACAGCTTTGACCCGAATGCGCGTGGCATTGCCCGGAAGGTAAGCCAAGGGTACGTCCTCCACATCTACAATATCGGTTGAGGCCGGGTCTGCTCCGGCTGCTACAGCTTTGTTAATCGCCTCCTGCTTAGCTTCATTCACGGCCTCATCACGGGACATTTCAGCAAGCGCAAACACCCTGTCCACCTCACCACTTATCTGGGCGATGGCTGCACCAACAGCATTGGCAACTTCAAAGTGGTCAGGTTTAATAACCTCGAGCCCAGCCAGTTCAGCAGGCACTAAAATGCTGCCGCCACCCACGGCAATGACCGGAATAGGCTCAGCAGATAAGCGCATGCGCTCAACTGATACCGTTAAAAGTTCGTGCATAAACGCTTGCGCATTGCTTACCAAGTCTGGATTTAAGCCTGATAATTTACTTGCATCGCCAATGTCAGCTTTGCCAGCGGCCACAGCAATATCGGTACTGGTGAGGCTATCTCCGCCAAAGACTTGCCCCAATTCAGACAAGCGGTAGCCCACGCTTTGTGGTCCCACGGTGACGCCAGCATCGGTTTCAGTGACCAGTGACCCGCCGCCCAACCCCACACTAAAGACATCTGGCATGCGGAAATTTGTGCGAACATCGCCTACGTCTACTGCCACACTTGCCTCACGTGGAAACCCATGATGCAGTGCGCCCACGTCAGTGGTTGTGCCGCCGACATCCACCACGATGGCATCTTGCAGGCCCGACAAAAACGCTGCGCCGCGCATGGAGTTAGTTGGCCCGCTGGCAAAGGTGAGCACCGGGAAGGTCTCTGCGTAGTCTGCGTTCATAAGTGTGCCGTCATTTTGAGTGAGAAAAAATGGCGCTTGAATACCAGCTTTGTTTAAAGCTTGCCCAAACGCTTGAATGGTCTTCCGGCTCAACTCCCGCAAACAGGCGTTCATAATGGCAGCATTTTCCCGCTCGAGGATGCCGATACGCCCAATATCACTGGAAAGGGTGATGTCGGCATCGGGCAGGACTTGGCGAATAATCTCGCCCGCTTGCTGTTCCATGTTGGTATTAACTGGGCTAAACACAGCTGAAATGGCAATACTGCGTACACCTTTGGACTGAATATCTTCGGCAATGCCACGAAGCTCCACTTCATCTAAAGGCGAAATCTCGCGTCCATCAAATTCATGCCCGCCGTGGGCTAGGTAAACATGCTGCCCTAATGTCGCACGTAATCCTTCTGGCCAGTCCACCATCGGCGGGAGTGAGGCTGTTGCCGGCAGCCCCAAACGAATCGCGGCTGTGGGCGCAAGGTCACGTTGTTGGACGACAGCGTTGGTGAAGTGGGTTGTGCCAATCATGACTACGTCAACGGCGTCTCGGTGGATGTTGGCTGCTGTTAAGACGTTCTCGAGCGCACCCAGCACACCCTCAGTAACATCCTCACTGGTGGGAACCTTAACAGCCTCAACCACACTGCTGTCTTGCATAATAACTGCATCTGTATTTGTGCCACCAACGTCAATGCCAATGCGAATCACAACCGCACCTCATACCTACAGCAGCTCAGCCAACTTGTTAACCGCCACCTACATCTCGCTAATCCTGTTTTATGTAATTGCATAGACCTGCACAATATCACAGGGTGGATACTATGCTCACGTCGTTGCTTATCCCTTCTCTTACATAGACTTTGAGGACATTCAACACTATTTATTTAGCTATTTGACAGCCACTATCAAAATGTATAAATAAGCAGACTTTAGGGGTCGTTATTGTATATAGAAATAGACCTCGAGCCACTTGCAGCAAACCCGTGATAGTAGCGCACGTGTTTATCTTTTGCTGCTCGCCCACGAAAACCTAGAAGATGCTGTGGCTGTAGCTTATGGTCAGGACTGACCAATCAGCAAAGAAAACATTTTGGAACGGCTGCTAGCACTTAATTTGGCGCGAACTGCGCAGCAAGCATAACGTAACGCGGTAATATAGACATACTCACTCAGCATTAGTATCTACACGCGCTAACTGTACTAGCTTCGTGCTTTCAGGTGTTAGCCTGTATCAAAATCCATAACACACCGAGCCTACTGTTAATCAATCAGGGAGAATGAATGACTCGAGTTACCCGCATTGCCGACGCCCTCACCACCGACGACCTCTGGCACCTTGCCGAACGCCGCGTACCAGCTATTGTCCTCGAGTATTTTCGGGGCGGAGCTGACCATGAATCCACCTTACGTGCCAATGTCCGCGCGTTTCAACAGTCTTTAACTACCGCTCGAGGCGCTCAAAAGTTTGCAGCTCTAGATTTAGGCACGAGCGCAGTCGGGTATACGCTAGATGTGCCTTGGTTTATTGCTCCCGTGGGCAGCCTTCGCACCCTCTACCCTCTGGCAGATGCCGTTGCCGCCAAAGTTGCTGGCGAGTACGGCACCGTCATGGCACAATCAACCTTGTCAGGAACTCGGCTCGAGGATGTTGCGGCCGCGTCAAGCGGAACCTGCTGGTTTCAACTTTATCTTTGCGGTGGGCGTGAGACTGCGCTAAGGGGCATTGAACGCGCCAAGCAAGCAGGTTTTGGGGCGCTCATTCTGACGATTGATACGGGTGTGTCAGGATTGCGCGGCTTACACGCCAAAATGAAACCTATGCAAGCCGTTGCGTCGTTTGAGGGCTTGAGTTTCAAAGAAAGCCTGAGTCTTGCGTTACGCAA
>JBCCOX010000452.1:0-4547 GCA_039025155.1 Deinococcota bacterium
CAACTTGAGCCTTGTTGCGCTCAACCGCGCAGATAGTGTGGGCGGGACGGCCATTCGCGGGCTTAGAGGGGCTGCCGGTAATCCAGTCACTGACCCTGCTATTTACCGCTCAATTCAACCTAGTAACCGTGTTATAGCCATTGGCAATAGTCCTCAGGTGGTAGCTGGCGCAGCCGATTTCCAAGTGTTTTTAACGGCTGAGGTTGCCAATTTACAAGCGGATGTTACTGCGCTGGCAGCCGACGCAAGGGTTTTAGAGTACGGCTATGTTGTCAGGAACATGGAGGGCGGGCGCATTTTGCGTGACGGTGAAACTGGAACGGTCACGATTGCTGTCCAGTACCCTTGTGAAACTGGCATTACTGGCGGCACACCGTTTAACTTTACGATGACCTTTGCCTTGACCGATGTAAGTGTACCAAGGTTTACCCGCGGCCCCAACGAAACAACGGCCGAACTCGAGCAGCGTATCATCAACACCTACGGCGCGCCAGCTATACCGCCCAATTTAGAAATTGTGCTCGTTGGCGATGACAACGACGTGCCCATTTTTGGTACAGCCATTCGCGTCAGCAGTTTTCAGCGCGTTGCTGACACGCCTTTGCCCGTGCCAGCCCCTACATTTTTAGCCAACGTGCTTGCGCCTGAATTGTACGGGTTTGAGTGTGACGACAACGAAGTCACCATAAGTGCTTCGGGTGCTGCCCGCATCAGCTTTGGCAACGCCACAATTTATGTTGGTGGGCGGCAGGTTGCAGCAGACAATCAAGACCCGCGTATCACCCGTTTTGACAAAGGTGTGCAGACGTGGTGCTTGGGTAACCTAGAGACCAGTGGTGATGACAGCCGGGGTTATGGTCTCGTTTGGGACGGCGCTGACACTATCTATGCGGTATTTTCAGCCACGGGTACGCAAGGTGAGCCGGTGACTGATTTCCGCCGCTTTGCCGTAAATGGCTGGCTACCGAGCTACGGTGCTGGTGGCGGCCCTAGGGTGGCCGTCTTGGTGCGGATTAACCTTATTTCAGGTGAGCCTATTAGCGCCACCTATCTTTCTGCACGGCAAGGTTCTGACGGCAGTACCAACAGCCTCACGGTGACTGGCTTAGAACTTACAACTACAGGTGAGGTTGTTGTTCGGGCTGAAACCAGCGCGTTTCCGCGGAGTATCAACCCGAACGTGTCCATTGACTGCCCTGCTTACGACGGTTTGGTTGAAGACTATACCCTTGTGCTTTCCGCCGACTTGAGCACGGCGCTCAGCGCGACAGCCCCTTCGTGTAGTTTGTAGTTTGTAAATTTATAGCCTAAATTACTAAATTAAACTTACAAGCGCCGCTTGGCGACCACTAGGGTGATGTCGTCGTGGACAATGTGGTCATCAATAAAGCTATCAACATGGTGTAAAACGTACTGGCAGATGTCCTGAGGGCTAGCTCGCCAGTGCCTGCTCACCGTGGCGCACAAGCGGCTTAGCCCGTATTGCTCGAGCTGATCGTTTTCAGCCTCGGTAATGCCATCTGTGTAAAGCACTACGCCATCACCGGGGGCAAGTTGCACCTGAGTTTCAGCAATAAAGTGGGCAACACTGCGCTCGAGCCCTAAGGGAATGCCTAAATCTAGGGTATCAATGGGTTCCACTTGACCATCTGCACGCACAACAAGCACTTGCTCATGTTGCCCACTTAAACGAATGTTGTGCTCAGAGCTGGCATCGTAATCCAAGCGTACGAGGGTCAAACTCTTATCAGCGCGCATCCGTGCCAAGTTGTCGTAAAGGGCGCGGTTCAAAATATCAAAAAAAGCCGTTGTGTCGTGAATACCTGCTTCGAGTAGGGTGCGCACTGCGGTTTGGGTCATAAGCATAAGTAAGCCGCTCTCGAGCCCGTGATCGGTCACGTCGCCAATGCTTAACATGACGCCTTGGTCGTGGGCGAGTATATCGTAATAGTCGCCACCTACATGCTCAGCTGGGCGCATAACGCCAACAATGTCAAGACTACTTACCGCTTTAAGCTCACTCGCGGAGGGTAAGAGTAATTCTTGAATACGCTTGGTGATGTTTAACTCTGCGGAGGCTTTGGCAAGTTGCTCGTGGGAATCATGTAAAGCCTGCTCAGCGCGTTTTCGCTCGGTAACATCAAACGAAAAGCCACCGAGCGCCTGAATTGTTCCCTGCTGGTCGGTAATCGGAAATTTGGTGGTGATGAAATGCCTGAGCCCGTCTGCGCCGGGTGTGTCTTCTTCTAGCAGCAAAGACTCACCTGTATCCAACACGTTTTGTTCAACTTGGCTAAACTGAGTGGCAACATCGTGACTAAAAAAATCAAAGTCATTTAGGCCGATGATGCCTTGGCTGGTTGTACCAAACAACTGGGCAATGCCGTCGTTTGCCATCATAAAGCGCAACTTGGTGTCTTTAACATACATAAGTGCAGGCACGTTGTCTAAAAACCCTTGTAGTAGGGCTTGGCTTTGCTGAAGTTCGTGACTGCGCTCATGAACGGTTTGCTCGAGGGAGTCAAGCAAGTGACGGTTCGCCACAACGGGTGCCAAAATATCTGGCAGTGCGTTTAAGACCTCAACATCATTAGTTGTAAATGTATGCTCATCACGCCAGTACAAGATGAGTTTGCCTAGCCATGTGCCGGTGGGTGCAATGGGAACAATAACCAATGTGCCAATGCCGGCGCGTTGCCAGCGAAACGCTGTGTCTTTGTCAAGATGACGTAAGTGTTGAATGTGGGTTGTTTGGGTATTTTTAAATGTAGCTGCCATTGTAGGATAATCGGCAATTTTGAGGCGGCTGCCAACAGTTTCGCCGTGAACCCCGCCGTAGTTCTGCCACGCGGCAACCTTGGTAGAGTAGGTTGGCGTGCCCTGTTCGTCACTATCAATAATAAATAGATTAGCTGCAAAGAGCTCGAGCTGACTGAGCATACTCACGATGCCTTCAAGAATATCGATATAGTTAGTGGCAGTGTTTAAATTGCGGCTCATGGTGTTGAGCAAGTTGAGTTGCTCGGTACGCTCACGCAGAGCTGTTTCTGTTTGTTTAATAGATGTGACATCGTGTCCGACAATGCCCATAGCATAAATGTCATCTTGCGTATTAGTCATGGGAAATTTAGTAGTGAGATAGTGGTGCGGAGTGTTGTCTTTAAGCACTACCTGTTCTTCAAAGCTAATAGGCGTGCGAGTTTCGACAACTCGCTTGTTGACAGCACGCCACTGGCTAGCACGGGCGTCGCCAAAAAGTTCAACTTGCGTTTTGCCAATCAGCTCGTGTGATCTAAAGGTGGTTATGTCTGCATGTGCTTGGTTGGCAAGAAGATAACGCTCTGTTGCAACGTCAATAACGCAAACAGCTACGGGAAGATGCTCGAGCAAGTCGTCAAGTAAGCGGCGTTGTTGCTCGAGCTGCTTTTGAATATCGTGCTCTTTGCTTACATCGCGCACAATTGACCCGGCTTGGGTGAATGTTCCTGTGCTGTCATAAATGGCAAAAGAACGTACATCGGTCACGATAGCTTGACCGCTTACGTGTTGATGTTCCAGCGTGCCCTGCCAACGCCCAGTTTGTGATAAAGCTTCGATAGCTTTGTCAAGCGCTAATTGCCCAGTGGGTGTGAGGCTGCCGCTTGCATGTTGATGCTGACCCACCGGGACATCTGCTGATAGGCCGAGCATGGTTTTATAGGCGGGATTGCTGTAGCGCAACTTCCCGCTGTCGTCAACAATGGTAATGCCGTCAGTAGCGGCCTCAACTAAGCTTTGAAAAACGTCTAGCTCGCGTTTAACATGTTTTTGAGTGCTAATGTCCCGTGAGACCATAAGCACCTGATCGTCGGTCATTTTGACCAGTTGGGCTTCGCTGACCATCACGCTGGGGTCAGTAGCAATGTGGTACTCGAGGCACTGGGGGTCACCGCTAGCTAGGGTGTCTTGAATAGCATCAAAAAGACGCTTGGCAAGGCTAGCAGGTAGCACGTCCTCGAGCTTAAAGCCCACCAGGTCTTCTGGTGAAAACGTCATGTCGTCGGTGCGCCCGGCTACATCTAAATAGCGCCCGTCTTTGTCAAACACAAACATGAGGTCGGGAATGGCCTGCAGGAGCGCACGCATTTTTGTCTGGCTAGCGCGCAGGTTGTCCTCGAGCTGTTTTTGCGCGCTAATATCGCGGGCGATGGTGCCAAAGCCCGCTAGCTCGCCAGCTTCGTCATAAAGTGGCATAAGTACTTGCGAGACAGGAAAACTGCGCCCATCTGCATGATTAAAGTGAGTTTCACCCACCCACTTACCAGTTTGAATGGCAGTGGCAAAGTGGGAGATTAAGCTGTTTTTGGCGTTCATGGTGACAAACACGCTGGCATTCAGGTTGGCGCTCGCCCCGCCTTCACCTACTAGCTCGAGCCCGGCTGGGTTCACATAGCGCACGACACCTTCACTGTCCATCAGACAAATAAAGTCGCTGATGGTTTCAACAAGCTGGAGTAAGTGCTTAAGCTGCGGTCCATTCAAGGCAGCAAGACTACTTGTCATAGCTG
>JBCCOX010000453.1:0-4543 GCA_039025155.1 Deinococcota bacterium
ACAACATCCCCGTGCTTTAGGGTGAAGTCGTGTGTTTCCCCATGGCGCTCAATGCTGTTAGACGCACTTGCAGCCAGCTTGTCTTCGCTTAGGCCGTGCCCAGAAGGCCCCACCGGACGTGTTAGCGACGACTGCCATTCAGACTTCATACTGGACAGGTTGATGCGGTCTTGGGGGCGCTTGGGACCAGCCAGCGCAGGTTCAACATCACCTAAATTAAGTTCTAAGGTATCTCTAAATTCAGGGTCAGGCGTGTCATCGGTGCGGAACATGCCTTGGGCTTGGCAGTAGGCTTCGACCGCAGCCACTTCGTCGGGCAAGCGCCCGGTTTGCTCTAGATAGCGCAACGTTTCTTCGTCAACTGGGAAAAAGCCCATAGTTGCGCCGTATTCAGGTGCCATGTTGGCAATAGTTGCCCGGTCAGGTAGCGTCATGCTGCTAAGCCCAGCACCATAAAACTCTACAAATTTACCGACCACGCCTTTTTTGCGTAGCATTTCGGTCACGCGCAGGGTTAGGTCGGTGGCGGTAACACCCTCTTTAAGTTTGCCAGTGAGCTTAAAGCCAATAACTTCGGGCATGAGCATGTAGATGGGCTGGCCCAGCATGACGGCCTCAGCTTCGATACCGCCCACACCCCAGCCGACCACGCCGAGGCCATTAATCATGGTGGTGTGGGAGTCGGTACCTACTAACGAGTCGGGGTAAACCTCGTTCTTGGCGTTCACCTGTACACCTTTAGCGATGTACTCGAGGTTCACCTGGTGCACAATGCCGCTGGCGGGTGGCACCACCCCAAAGTTATCAAACGCACTTTGCCCCCAGCGCAGAAATTCGTAGCGTTCGCGGTTGCGCTCAAACTCAATTGCTGCGTTGTTGACAAGTGCCAAGGGGCTGTCGTATTCGTCAACTTGCACACTGTGGTCAATGACCAAATTTACGGGCACTTGGGGATTAATTTTTTTAGGATCGCCGCCCATGCGCTGCATGGCACTGCGTAAAGCAGCCAAGTCCACCACCGCAGGAACACCCGTAAAATCTTGCAGAATCACCCTGGCTGGCTTAAACGGAATTTCTAGGTCAGCAGGGTCAGTAGGATTGTAGTTAGCTAAATTGCGTACATCTTTTTGAGTGACGTCATAATCATTTTCATTCCGAAGTACAGACTCTAAAAGTACTTTGATGGAAAAGGGCAAGTGGTCAACCTTGCCAACCCCATCTTCTTGGAGTTTGTCAAGGCGATAATAGGTGTAGTTACGGTCTCCTACGGTCAACATTTCTTTGCTGTTAAAACTATTTTTTTGCGTGTGTTGTGCCATCAGATCTCCTTAATAAGTTGGGGGGTAATGGAGCTACGATAAGCTTTTTAGCTGGATTATCTGTCGTCTAGTCAAATCTTGAAATAATGCCACTTATGCTTTTAGATTCAAAAATTAGACGGCTGCCAGATTAAGCACTCCACCAGTCAATAAAATACGAATTTCTAATCTGCATTCATCATAGCAAAAGCCCAAACTCTCAAATAGGGGAATCGCGTCGTTTTGAATGTCGTTTGTACCTTTGCTGACGGAGTTGCCAAGACCCTCAAACTCACTTGTGTAGCCATTAAAAGTTGTGCTCGAGGTTGTGACGAGTTGAGGTTATTACTATGTAAGCTTACCCTGCTTCCTCTTAGTTCGTATCTCATTGTGAAACCGAGCTAGGTGATTTGAAAGTTGTAAAATCACCTAGCTCTTGAATTAAGGTGTAGCTAGGAGAAATAGCTCGACATTACGCTGAGACAAGGTGTCACTAAAGAAATGTATGATCAGTAATTTGTTCTAAGTGATCTTATTGTCTGGTGGCTCGAGTAAGCTAGCATCTAACGAAAAGCCATTGCCCTGCGAGGTTTCGATAGCTTGCATAAGCCGTAAAGAACGCAAGTTAGGGTTGTTATCAAACAACTTGGCGGCATTGGCTAAATTTCTTAGCGCAGCACTTTCACCGCGGGCGCGTTCCAAACGTGCCTCGGCTTCTTTGCGTGCTTTAAGGACATCGTTAAAAGCACGTTTGATGTCACTGGCAAACATTAGATCCCGAATCTGAAGGCTGTGGAGGGTTAGTCCCAATTCAGTTACCTCATTTTGAAGCTGGTTTTGCAGTGCGCTACTAAGTTCAGCAGCTTGCTCAAACAGGCTATCTGCGCTGTACTTGGCAAGTTCCGTGCGCAAAGAAAGCTGAGCAGTGGTATAAAGTTCATCAGTGTAATTAACAACACTGTGTACGGCTGTTTCAGCGTTAGCAATGCTGTAGCTAAGCACCAGACTTACTTTAAGCCCAACATTATCGTTGGTCGCTACTTCTTGACCCGCAACAATTAAGCTGGTACGCCGCGCATCTAAAATAGTGAGGCTCGAGGTCATTGGGTTAAGCCAGTAAATACCAGCATTCACTTGTTTGACAAGCCTGCCGTGCTTGTACAACAAACCCAGTTGATACTCATGGACAACATAACGCACGCGCAAAGCCCGAAATATGCGGTACAGCGCACCACCGAAAGTAATTAGTACAAGAAAAATAACTAAGCGATTCATGATAGTTTTAGTGAAGCGGCGTGACCTCGAGCATCCTAAATATCTAGCGGAGGTCTTAACCTACAGAGCTAGTTACTCAGTTGCCGAAGCTGATACTCAACGTCACGCTGTATAACTGGGAGTTGACCCCGGTAAGCTCTGAAAGCTTAGTCCCTAAGTAGTGCCTACAGGCGACTCACAAGCACAGATGTGTCTTGTTTGGCGTGCAACTACCCGCACACAGTATAGCACTCAGATGTTCTGGCTGATTTATTGTTGACCTATGTCAGATAGTAGAGAGTTAGAATCGGCAAAGTCAGAGTTAGTAAGGCTAGAGTCAGCACCGAGAATTAGCGTGATTACGCGCTCAGACGCAGCAGATATACTTATAAATCCTAAAACGCTGAGACAGCTCGAGCCCTTTCTTGGCAAACCCTGCACCGTCAGCCAAGCCGCTCAGGAAATAGGTGCAAAAGCAAACACCATGCTTGCCAGAGTGAGGCGCTTTTTAAGCCTAGACCTTGTCAACGTTGTTCATGAAGAGAAACGCAGCGGGCGTGCTATCAACCACTATCAGGCAACTGCAGATGTCTTTTTTGTACCCTATGAAGCCACCAGTGCAGAAACACTAGAAGCTATGATTCGTGAGCGCGACCTCTACTGGGCGCAGTTACTACGCAGAGGTGTTGTGCAAGCCCGCATGGAAGACATTGGTACGTGGGGAACCCGCATTTACAAAGACGATGCTGGGCGCTTGCAACTTCAAACAGCTACCAGCCCTGAAAGTAACTACATTATGTTAGATGACAGTAGACCAGCAGCGCTCAGCGCCTGGCGCGATAGTGTTTATCTGGACTTTGAAGATGCTAAAAACTTGCAGCAGGAAATGTTTAAGTTACTCCAAAAGTACAATCAGAAGTCAGGTGCACAGCGGTATATCGTTAGATTGGGCATGGCCCCTATCACCTGAGACTCGAGGCGAAAGATGGTCGAAGGATGCATTGTTATGCCAGATTGACCCACCCATGACATAACAGAGGCAATGAGACACACCTACGCTGAGCTGATCAAAGAAGACATAAACGAGCTAGAGCATAGCAGGCAAGCATCGAAATAGCGTGATAGGCACAAGAATGCGAATGTTGAAATTGCTCAAAAGCAGTCAGGTTAAAAGTATGCAAGAGGTGGCGAATGAGGTTCACTACAGCCTGCGGTATGTCCAGAGATGGCTGAAGATATATCAAGAAAAGGGCGTAGCAGGTCTGTTAGAACCGCTTAAACCAGCGACCGGAGGGCAAGCTGCGCGGATGACAACAAAAGCCTGGGAGGCCTTGCATAAGGCGCGGTGAGCTAGCAAGCTATGGATAAGCAAGGAAACTACTAGCTGAGCATGGGGTGATTTATAAAGATGACACAAGCATCCTCAAACTCTCTAGGCGACCTGGCATCAAAGCCAAAACAGGGCGTCCACTACATGAGCAGGCTGACAGAGAGGCACAAGCAGCGTTAAAAAAACTTCACAGATAAGCTAAGTCAGCTGCTACCTGAAACCCTCTCTTCTTGCAAGCGCATCATGGCACAAGATGAAGCACGGTTTGGACTGATCTCTTGGCATAAACGTCGCTATTGCCTCAAGGGGCATTGTCCACCTTGCACTCAGCAACGTAAGTATGACTGGACATGGGTCTATACTGCCCTTGAACCTATGATAGGCGCATCTTTCTCTATGTACCTACCTAGACTTGATGGCGACTGTTATACCCTATTTTTACAGCACTTAGCACAAGGCGACCTTTGTTGTTCAGGTTAGTATTAGACACTGCTTGTCGTCTTCAAAGGTTCATTGAGTTCATTAACTATAGCGTTAGCCGTAAGTATGGAGCTAGCTCCATACTTACTGAGATACTCTGTTGAAAGTCAAGAGGGTAAGGTGGCGTCAAAAGGCTTGCTAGCAGTTAAGACCCCAAAGACAATGCATAGTAACTTAGCCA
>JBCCOX010000454.1:0-4537 GCA_039025155.1 Deinococcota bacterium
ACCGTCGCTTTATCTGGCATGGCAATCAGTCATGATGGCAATTTGTTAGCGTACGCAACCAGTCAAAGTGGGTCAGATTGGCTCAGGTGGCAGGTACGTGATATTGCTACTAGTCACGACTACGACGATGATGTGCAGTGGAGTAAGTTTGCAGGTGTGGCGTGGCAGCCGGATGGCAGCGGATTTTACTATCAACGCTACGCGCAACCTGCAGAAGATGCCGCTTACACGCAAACAAATCAAGCACCGCAACTTTGTTTTCATAAACTAGGCACACCACAAGCTGAGGATGTTGTTGTGTACGAGCGCCCAGACGAACCAGAATGGGGGTTTGGTGCCTACGTTACGCGTGACAGCAAGTATTTACTTCTCTACGTCAATAAAGGGACAGACCCCCGTAATTTGCTATTTTATCAACCCCTAACTGCAGATCAGATTGCTCGAGCAGATCAATTTAAACCTATTGCAGACAAATTCGTTGCTAATTACACTTTTGTAGGTCATGATGATGCTAACTTTTACATTCAAACCGATGAAAATGCACCTAAAAGCAAACTTATGGCCTTTGACACCGAGGCTCAGTCTTGGCAGACAATCTTAGCTGAAGAAGACAGGGTTCTTGATGATGTTAGCCATGTGACTGGAAACGGAGTTGAGGCTGAGTTTATTGCCCATTATTTAGAGGATGCCAGCAGTCGGCTCGAGCGCTACAGCCTTGCAGGTCAAAAACTCGCTGATATCAACTTACCCACCCTCGGCTCCGTCACAACCGTCAACACCGAACCCGGCGAACCTAACATCTATTACGGTTTCACGTCGTATTTGTATCCACCTACTAGCTATCGCTACGACCTACAAACAGGGGATAGCACTGAGGTCTTCCGCCAAGAGGTTAAGTTTGATACCAGCAGCAACGTAACTCAGCAGTTATTTGCAACCAGTAAAGACGGCACACGTGTGCCTATGTTTGTGACCCACAAGCGCGACCTAGAACTTGATGGCAGTAATCCAACCTTGCTGTATGGCTATGGCGGGTTTAATATTTCGCTCTTGCCAGGATTTTCGGTGAGTAGGTTAGCGTGGCTCGAGCGCGGTGGCGTGCTGTCCGTGGCTAACTTACGCGGCGGCGGTGAGTACGGCGAAACTTGGCATCAAGCAGGCACTAAAGATAACAAACAAAACGTCTTTGATGATTTCATCGCCTGCGCTGAACACCTAATTGCTGAGAAGATAACCTCACCTGCCAAACTAGCCATTCAAGGGGGTTCAAACGGCGGCCTTTTGGTAGGTGCAGTGATGATCCAACGCCCAGAATTATTTGGTGCGGCACTGCCCGCCGTAGGTGTCATGGACATGTTGCGTTTCCACAAGTTCACCATCGGCTGGGCTTGGGTCAGTGACTACGGCTCTGCTGATGATACTAATGATTTCCCTGCGCTTTATGCCTACTCGCCCCTGCACAATCTCAAGTCAGGTGAGCATTATCCAGCCACACTCATCACTACTGCCGACCACGACGACCGCGTTGTGCCAGCGCACTCGTTCAAGTTTGCGGCTACGTTACAAGAACACCACGCTGGTGACGCACCTGTGCTCATTCGTATTCAAACGAACGCGGGTCATGGTGCAGGTAAACCCACCAAGTTCATCATTGAAGAACAGGCTGATGTTTGGGCGTTTTTGTTGCATGTGTTGGATGTTGCTTAGGTTCACCAGTTGAGGTTGATGTGTTTCGTTAGCGCTCACGTGTGTTAGGTGAGCGCTAGCAATCACAACGTTGCAACAACATAAATATAGTTGTTGGGCTCTATCACAATTTGACCGTTATCAGTTAGAAAAGGCTTGGCCGTTTCTATAAGAGCAGCCTTGAGCTTTTCCTCGTCAACAACTTGAAGGGCTGCTTGAACGGGCCCACCAGAAGTAACACCGCGCAGATAACTCTCGAGATCAGGAAAAGATGTAGACGAAGTAACATCTCCTTGAGTAGTTATGCTCAAACCAGCCTCTTCAAAAAGTGATGCTAGTTTCCCCGGTGCAGACAGTTCAAAAGGACCTTTACCAGCAGGTGGTTCAGGTAAAGTGCTCCTCACTGCTTGGAAGATATGTCGGTAAGCTACCTTGTCAGGCGACCCAACAAGTCCCGCGACAACGTGACCGCCAGACTTACAGACTCGAGCTAACTCCTGCAAGGCTGCTACTCTATCTTCAGCATACTGAATAGAGTTAGCTGCAAAGACAACATCAAAGCTATCATCTGAAAAAGGTAAGTTTGCCATATCGCCAACATGAAAGTTAGCATCTGGCAAGCGCTTCTGCGCATACGCAATCATGCCTTCAGCAGCATCTAGCCCAGTAACCTCTGCACCTAATTCTGCCGCAAGTACACTGGCTCCGCCAGCACCACAGCCTACATCGAGCAAACATGTTCCTTGACCAACGTTGGTGGCATTTAACATGGCTTTCAGTAAGGGTACGTGTCCTTGTTCTTGTAGTTCTGCCCAATCTTGGACAGCTTTACTCCACAATTCTCCTTGTGTTTGTGCGGTTGCCATAAATGCCTTTTTGCCCTTCTTTTGAGATGCTTATTGTAGTTCAAATCCGAGCTTTAAAAGAGTTAAGATTGACAGCAGATATTAAAAACCTTTGATTATCTTAACTCATTGATCACTCGTTTCTGGACAAACTCATCCAAGCCTTCTCGACCTAGCTCAAATCCTAAACCTGAGCCTTTTACACCACCGATAGGGATGTTTGGATCTACGTCCGGGTGTTTATTAATCCAAACAGTACCAGTGTCCATGAGCAGTGCAAGCTCACGTGCCTTCTTAAGATTTCCTGACCAGATGCTTCCACCAAGACCTTGGGATGACTCGTTGATATGTTCAATAGCTGTCAACGGATTGGAGAATTTAAGGATAGGCAATATTGGGCCAAACTGTTCTTCTGTGACTAAACGTGATGTTTCAGCAATGTCACATACCAGAGTAGGTTCTATAAAATAGCCTTTTCTATCTATCACCTTGCCTCCAGCAATGATTCGTCCATCTTGGGATGCCTCTGAAAGCAAGTCTTTGACCTTCTCGAACTGAGCACGATTTTGTAAGGGGCCTAAATCAGTGCCTTTTTCAGCACCGTTCCCAATGACTTGGTTGTTAGCAATAGAGGTAAGTTCTTGACAGAGTGCGTCATGTATTGACTCATGAATATAAAGTCGTTTTATAGCAATACAAACTTGACCGCAATTATTGAATGCAGCCCGAAAAATCTTAGGTGCAATGTTTTTGACATCTACATCATCAAGAACTATTGCAGCATCATTTCCGCCTAATTCTAGGGTTAAACGTTTGAGGGTAGTCGCTGCACTGGACATCACTTTTACACCAGTAGCAGTGCTTCCAGTGAAGGAGATTTTATGAATTTTAGGGTGAGATGTTATTTTGTCCCCTAGATGATTTGCATCAGTAATAACGTTCAAAACTCCTGCTGGAAATACTTTGTGAATCAGTTCCGCGAGTTTTAATGTGGATAATGGGGTAGTGGGAGCTGGCTTAACAATAAGAGTATTGCCTGCAAGAAGAGCAGGTCCCAGCTTGATTCCTAAAAGTAAGAGCGGAACATTCCATGGAACAATCGCAGCCACCACACCTATAGGAAAACGATGCACTTCTACATATCTAGTGGGGCTGTCTTCTAACGTTTCGACCGGAAGTGTCATATCTGCAAATTGTCTTATGAAAAAGGCAAGTCCCTTAGTTTCTGAAATGGCCTGAGGTAGAGGCTTGCCTTGCTCGCTCATGAGTAACCAGCTAAGCTCTTGAGTATTGTCATCAACAATCTGAGCAACCTTCAAGAGCGCTTCTCGTCGTTCTTTGATAGGAGTTCGTGACCACTGTGGGAACGCTGATGCTGCTGCTTCAACTGCTTCATTGAGCTGAGCTTCAGATGCAATTGGACTAATACCCACTACTTCTTCGGTAGCCGGATTGATTACATCAATCGCACTGTGCCCTTGTACCAGATTTCCCCCAATTAGCATGTGATATTTAGGCATGAGCCCATCTCCCTTAACGTGGTTATAAAGAATCAGACGATGACTGGTTACTTGCAGAGCTGTACCGTGCTAGCAGTTGCCTCGAGAAACTCGTTTGTGCAATTAACAGCATCGAGGTTGTTTCTTAACTCAGATCATTTACCTTTTTGGGCAATCATGGCATAAAAGTTGTACCCAGAGAAAAACGTTCCCTCATCGTGCGCTTTTCTTTGATCTGCGACAAATTCTTGGGTTTCTTCTAGTGTCGCTAGACCAGCACTAGGAAGTAATGTCAATAATGAATTGAATGACGGCAGAAAGAAATCTGCTTTACCTATTTCTGTAAGTACCCAAGCCAGCGATTTTTGTAATTCAAGACCTGACCGATGAAACATTCGTGGCATAGAACGCATTACGCGCGGATTTGCGATAACTCCACTGATGATTTTCTCATCCATTTCTTTGCCATACACGGGATCGTCTGTACCGTATGTCAACGTTGCGTAA
>JBCCOX010000455.1:0-4532 GCA_039025155.1 Deinococcota bacterium
CGCTATTTTTGGTGTTGACGTTTTCCACGCTGGCTGCGCTAGCGAACAATGCTGTTCGTAACTGTATAGAGGCACGTTTTGTTAATGGTTAGCTACGCACTAACTTGCGCCATCGTAATGCTGTTGATTAAAGATGACCTCAATTAAAGATGTTGCCAAAGCTGCTGGTGTGTCCATCACTACGGTGTCGTTTGTGCTTAACGACAAAGGTAACATTCCCCAAAAGACTCGAGACCACGTCTTAAACGTCGTCAAAACCTTGGGCTATACTCGCAACACCAGCGCCCGCACCTTACGCGACAAACTCTCGCGCACCATCGGTTACGCTAAGCCAGCAGCACAGCGTCCAGTTCACCCAATTATGGATAAATTTTTGTCCGAGGTGATTGTCCAAGCTGAGCAGCGCGGTTGGCACGTGTTAATCTACGCCTCCCCAGCAGATGACCCGCTCGCGGTTTATCAAGAGATCATCAGCAGTCAACGGGTAGACGGTATTTTGCTAGCCTCTGCCGAGCAGGATGACCCCAGAGTTGCCTTTTTACACGAGCACAACTTCCCCTTTGTCACCCTTGGGCGTAGTTTGTCAGCCCTAGACACTTGCACAACTTGGGTCGACGTCGACAGTAAGGCAGCGCTGACCACCGTCACAGAACATCTAATTAAGGCAGGTCACACGCGCATTGGCGTGGTTGCCCCGGCAAAAGGTGTCGTGACAGATTTGCGCTTAGCGGGGTATGCAGCGTGTTTAGATGCCCACAACCTTCCGCTGGACGACAGTTTAATCATCCGGCAAGGTTATGGTGACAGCAAAGATGGGTATGTGGCCGCTCAAAGTTTGTTGAGGCTCGAGCGCCCGCCCACGGCCATCATCTCCCTAAGTGATTTACTCGCGTACGGCGTGCTGCACTACTGTAACGAGAAGAATACGCGCGTCGCCCTAACCGGGTTTGATGACGACTTACTCGCAGATGTGCTCGAGCTAACCTCGGTTGAGCAACCCATTGAACGCGCGGCAGCGCTCCTAGTTGAGCAGCTCATGCTACAGATTCAGGGTGATATGACGCCCGTACAACACCTTTTGGAGGCTGAGCTTATTGTGCGTAGTAGCAGCCAGATTGTGCTTGATTAACCACGCACCTCGACGGCCTTCAACTTGATGATTCGCCCCAAACTAACAATTTGTTAAGCTACCCAAATGACTCCCACAGACGTTGCCACCTTACTCGCCAACACGCCCAACAGCCTCCGCCAGCTCCTAGCCACGGTAGATGATGCCACCGCTACGTGGAAACCCAGCCCCGACGCCTGGTGCATTAACGAGGTGATTGGGCACTTAATCTGGGCGGATGAATGGGCGTTTGCCAAGCGCATTGAGGTGATGATAGCGGAGTATCCGACAGGTCACGAGGTGAGGCTCGAGCCACTTGACGTGAACGCCGCCGCCGCTGCCCGTCACGACTGTCAAAAACGCCTTGCAGATGTGCTAGACGAGTTCACCGAAAGCCGCGCCAAGTATGTGAGCTATGTACAAAGCCTAGACCCCAAGCTGTTAAACCGCAGCGCCAGTTACAAACACTACGGGTTATTTTTAGCGTCTGACTTTTTATACGAGTGGCCCTTTCACGACTACGGACATGTTCAGCAGATTATGAAAAACCTACGCAAGCGGATGTTGCCGCATATGAGTGAGGTGATGCGGGTTGCGCTCGAGAATTGACGCATTTATTCAACCTTTTTGATACCAAGTTCTGGCGTAACCTCATAAGTGTAGCCTTTGTAGGTTGCCGTCATGTGGTACGAATCGCTGTTTGCGGGTGTGAGTATCTCAACTTCGACTCCTACTCCTGTACAGAAGAAATCTTTTTCCTTCTCACGCAAATCATCTGTGAGGATAGCAATATCGCCGGTGAAGATGTTGTTGTTGATGAGATAAACTTCTTGAGCAGTTGTATATTCCCGGAGACATTCTCGAGCTTTTAGCTCAGATGAGCACACTCCCATCAAGAGCTGGTCTACACGCATTGTAATCTTAGTGTCAGTAGTGTCCATGTAAAGGTAAGCCCGCTCGCCAAAAAACTCTGTGATTACAAATTCGTACTCCTCTTCTTCAGGCACATCACACACAGGAGGTTGTCCGCTAAAAACGTAAGTATTACCTACCTCGAGCGTTTCTGGCTGTTGAGTTAAAGCAATACTTATAACCAAAGAAGCCAATACAATTATTATTTTCATAAAGCAGTTTATCATTTAAGAATGATTGATTTTGTATGGCACCAAGTCCATCATTAATAGAGAGCATATTGATGACATCTATACTCAAGCTTGCTAAGTCCATCTACCTGCCAGCATTGTTCCTTTGATTTGCAAATCATCCAAACTCACAAACGGACTGTGTGACAGCATCACCAAGTCAGCATCAAACCCCGGCTTGAGCTGCCCTGAACTGTCCTCACGGTGAATGGCATAAGCGGCATCTTTGGTATAGCCAGATAAAACTTCGTACACACTTAAAGCCTCATCTGGATAAAATGCATTGCCTTGATTATCGTTGCGGGTTACAGCCGCCCGAATGCCAGTAATCACATCTGGACTCGCAATCGGCGTGTCTGAGCCCATCACCACCCGTGCGCCACTGGCTAGTAACGACTTAAAGCGGTAAGCATCCCCACTGCGCACACCCAAAATGCTGGGCATGGTGGGCGCGTCAAAGACCATGTGAATGGGTTGTACGGAAGCAATCACGCCAAGGCTAGCAAAGCGCGCAAGGTCGTCTGGGTTTAGGTGCTGGGCGTGCTCAATACGCGGGCGCAGGTTTTTGGCACGCCAGAGTGGGGCGGTTGCCTCGAGCACATCCAAGGTCATGCGGTTGGCAGCATCTCCAATCGCGTGAATCACCGGGGTGAGGCCCGCTTCAATCACCAGTGGGAAACGCTCGAGCATAAACTCTTTGCTGTGAATGACCGTGCCGACATTCTCACTACCATCGTAGGGGGCGAGCATAAGCGCAGTTTGAGTACCCAACGCGCCATCAGCAAAAAACTTAGCACCGCCAACTTGAAAGCGGTCGCCGCCCTGCCCGGTTGCCACGCCTACGGTTACGGCACCGTCAGCATCTTCTTGCGGAATACACGACCACACGCGCAACGCATAATCGGGACGTGCCGCCATAAGCCCGTGTTGCCGCCAGTAGGTATTGGGTTCGGCCGCCATGTGGTGCACGCTGGTGATGCCGTAGCGGGCGAGGTCGTTGGCGGCGCTTACTAGTACACCCTGAATCGTGGCGTCGTCCGGGGTGTCCAGCGTTTCCCGGACAAGGTACATCGCGCGCTCGAGCAACATCCCGCTGGGCTGTCCGTCATCTTCGCGGACAATCGTGCCGTGTTCGGGGTCGGGGGTAGACGCGTCGATGCTGAGTTGGCGCAGGGCAGCGGTGTTGAGCCAAGCACTGTGGTGATCTTGGGACTCGAGCGCCACCGGGTGATTGGGTGCAACGACATCCAACTGCTGGCGCGTCAGGGTAGTGAGTCCCCAGCGCCGCGTGGCAAAGCCAGAACCGAGTATCCACGACCCTGCTGGGGTTTGCTCGAGGCGGTCTTTGACCATCTGTTGGGCACTTTCTAAGGTCGGTGCGTCATCGAGTCGCAACTGATCTAGCTCAAACCCGTGTCGGGTCAAGTGCACATGGCTATCGTGAAAGCCGGGTAACAAACACGCACCTTGTAGGTCAATGACTTCAGGATTAGGGGCAAGTTGTTCGCGTACATCCGCTTCACTACCCACTGCCAAAATGATACCTGCACGCACAGCCAAAGCTTCACAGGTATGCCCTTCCGCTTGCATAGTGATGATGTCCCCGTTAATAAATAGTGTGTCTCTCACAAATAACCCCTTAGTGGCTCGAGCTTTTGAGCATCAAAACGTTGAACTACACTTTTGCTTACAAAGAACTGGTGCTGGCGTTTTATTCAAAGATGTCACCATAGCAATTTAATTTTTTGAACATCTCATATTTCTTGTCTTGAGCATCTAGCTAGTCAAACATCATTTTTGTTGTACATCTTGATGTCGTATTTAGCCTGAGGTTACCTCACTCCACATGAAGCATTTTGACCTGGTGCTGAAACGCTTCGTGGATGTGGGCGCGCATAGCCTCTTCGGCTTGTGCGGCGTCACCCGCGTGAATGGCTTCAAAAATGCGGCGATGTTCTGCCACAGCGAGCGCACGGCGGTCATCTTGCAGTTGATGCAGGCCGTTTGGACGGTGGGCGTCGTAGAGTAACGAGACGAGCTTAGGTAACCTCGAGTTGCGCGCACCTCGCAGGATTTGACGGTGAAAGGCCTTGCTAGCTTTAGCGAGCACCTCCAAATCGCCTGCTTGCATCGCAGCCTCGGTTTGCAGGATGGTTTGCTCGAGCGCGTTCACCTCCACCCGGCTCATGTGGTCGGTAGCTAGGCGAGCAGCTAGTCCCTCGAGGTACTCGCGGATGCTGAAAATCTCCATGAGGTCCTCGAGTGTCACCTCGGGTACAATC
>JBCCOX010000456.1:0-4528 GCA_039025155.1 Deinococcota bacterium
GTATTCAAGACCCTAACGGTCCGTGGAAAGCTAGCGAGCAAGAACCGCGTTTGCTGGTACAACGCGAACCAACTGAGGTTGGCGGTATCTACTACCGGCTCCTCCCTGAAGGCCGCTTGGAAAACTATGACGGCGTGACGTTAAAAATGCAGCCGAAAAAAGAGGGTCTAGACCTCAACCGGAACTTTCCAGCCAATTGGCGGCAAGAAAACGAGCAGTTTGGGGCGGGTCCGTTTCCGACCTCTGAACCTGAAGTTCGCAATTTAGTGGAGTTTATTGCGCGCCACAAAAACATCACGGGTGGTCTGACCTTTCACACGATGAGTGGTGTGTTGTTGCGCCCGTACAGTCACAAGCCAGACGATGAGATGGCGGCTGAGGATTTGTGGACGTTTAAGCAGATTGGCGACAAAGGCACTGAGATTACGGGCTACCCCAACATCAGTGTGTTTCACGATTTTAAATATCACCCTAAACAAGTTATTACGGGTGGTTTTGATGACTGGTTGTACGACCATTTGGGTATGTTTGGCTGGACGGTGGAAATTTGGAGTCCGCAGCGGCAAGCTGGCATTACGGACTACAAGTTTATTGACTGGTACCGCGACCACCCGTTTGAAGATGATCTGAAGTTGCTCGAGTGGAGCGACACTTCCCTAGACGGTCAAGGTTACGTCGATTGGTACGCCTTTGATCATCCTGAACTTGGTCCCGTTGAGCTGGGAGGTTGGAATTATCCGTATGCTTGGCGCAACCCACCCGCCAAATTTTTAGAAGCTGAGCTTGCTAAATTTCCTGAGTGGATCCTTTGGCATCTACTTATTTCACCTAAGCTCGAGCTTCACAGTCACAAACTAGACAAGCTCGAGCCAAGCGTCTACCATCTTCAAGTCGTCGTTCAAAATACTGGCTGGCTACCCAGCTACGTAACCAAGCAAGCGCTTAGTAATGACGTTGTGCGCGGTGTCGTGACCGAAATTTCTTTACCGGATGGTGCCAACCTCAAACTAGGTAAATCCCGCGAGGTTCACGGTCAACTTGAAGGTCGTGCCTATAAATCGAGTAGTCCGGGCAGACGCGAACTAGCTGATGCGAGTGATGACCGACTTAAACTCGAGTGGCTGATTCACGCGCCTGCTGGTGGTGAGGTCAACGTCACTGTGCGCCACGAACGTGCAGGCAAAGTTGAGCTTAACTTTAAGCTCGAGTGACCCAGCGTCTTAAACTCAAACTCCCGCCGCTAGGTGTGTGGTTGCTAGCGTTTCTATTGATGTGGGGTATTCATCAGCTTGTTCCAGCATTAACACTGGCAGTGCCTCGAGTCATAACCCTCATCTTGGTAACTGCACTTATAGGCATAGCTGTAACGTTTGCCGGCTTAGCTTTGGCTGCGTTTCAACAGGTCGGGACAACCATCAATCCTATGAACCCAGATGCAAGTTCACACCTTGTGACATCAGGTATTTACCGTTTGAGCCGTAACCCTATGTACGTCGGATTATTGCTTTTGCTGGCTGCGTGGGGTGTGTACTTAGCCAATGTCGTCAGTTTTCTTGGTCTAGCTACGTTTATCATCTACATGAATCATTTTCAGATTGCACCTGAGGAGCAGGTACTACAGGCTAAATTTGCAGATGAATTTGGAGCCTATAAGCAAAGGGTACGTCGTTGGCTTTGACGCATCAAGTAAATGGGAGCCTCGTATGAGAGACTCCCAGAATGTTGTGCTGCTGTTTGTGCTGGAGTGAGGCTCGAGCCTCACCTAACTCTTTAATCACTTCATTCTAAGACGCAGCAACACCAACCGCAGTATCTTCTACTTTGTCCATGCTGGTGACAACAGAATCATCTTTGGCAGCTTCCTGGTCATGCTCAGCTAACCAGCGTTCGGCAGCCATGGCAGCGCGCGTGCCTGCGCCTACACTGGTACCAAGTTGGCGGTAAACTTCATCAGAAACATCCCCGGCTGCAAAAATGCCTTCAACATTGGTATAGATTTCGTCTTGTACGTCTACATAGCCTGTGTCGCGCAAGTTCACAATGCCATTTAAGTAGCCTGTGTTGGGTACGTGACCAATGTAGATGAACACGCCATCGGTATCTAATACAGATGTTTCACCTGTAACCACATCACGGGTTTTGACGCCACTCACTTGACCATCGGTACCCAAAACTTCTTCTACAACGGTGTTCCAGCGCCAGTGCATTTTGGGGTTATCAAAAGCGCGTTTTTGAGCTTCTTTGTTGGCACGCAAACTGTCGCGGCGGTGAATCACGGTCACGCTATCAGCAAATTTGGTGAGGAAGCTGCCTTCTTCTACAGCAGCGTCGCCGCCACCAACTACAACGACGTGTTTACCACGGTAGAAAAAGCCGTCGCAAGTTGCGCAGGTGGATACACCGCGACCATAAAACTCGTCTTCACCGGGTACATCCAAACGGCGTGGGTTAGCACCTGTCGCAATGATGACAGCTTTGGCGTGGTAGCTTGTGTCGTAGCCTTGAACTTCAAAGCCGCTGGCTGTTTTTGTAAGGGCTGTGACTTCATCCATCGCAATTTCAGCACCAAATTTTTCAGCTTGGCGCACCATGCGCTGGGACAGTTCGGGGCCGCTCACACCTTCGTCAAAGCCGGGGTAGTTTTCAACGTCTTGGGTTTGGGCAATCTGCCCGCCGGGCAGACCTTTTTCCAAAATGACCGTGGAGAGTTGACCGCGCCCAGCGTAAATACCTGCTGTGAGCCCAGCGGGGCCGCCGCCAATGATGACGACATCGTATGTTTTTGATGTGGTTTGTGTGTTTGTTGAGTTGGTCATGGTTGTTCCTCCAGCTAATATCTTGAGTACTAGCTTACTTCTTTAGTAAAATTAGGGTAACACCAGCCATTAGTACAGTCTGTACAGTTAAATACCTAACGGGGGTATTCTTAGACGGTGTTGCTGATGCCGTCTAACGAAGTAAAAAGCCGTCTGCAACGGGGTCGTCTTCTTCAATAACCCACTGGCAAAAACCAGTGATGCTCGCCCGTCCAGATACTTCTGGAACAACGGCTGAGTAAGCTTCAACATTCTGCGTCTCCACAACTTTGCCTAAAAAAGTTGTCCCTAAAATGCTGCTGTTGGCAAGCACCTCACCGGGGCGTAAGTTTCCTTGGGCGTGGAGTAACGCAACCCGCCCGGCTGTGCCTGTACCGGTTGGTGAACGGTCAACTTCGCGCTTGGCAAAAACGCAGACATTGCGCTGGTGGAGGTCGTAGGTTCCTCGAGGCGTAGGCACAATCATCCCGCTGGGGTCGTAGGCTTCATGAATGATGGTGCCGTAGATGCCGCACAGCTCTGGCTCGAGCGGATGCACCACCTTCAAAACGGCCTCCACTGCATGCTTAACCTCATCACCAAGTTGCACAAGCTGAGCTAAATCACGTGGCACAACCCTTAAATTGGTTTGCTCAGCCTCCAAATACGCATAAAATGCCCCACCGTAGGCAACATTTACCGTAAGTTGTCCAAAACTTAGTGTATCAACCGTCAAATTTTGCCGATATACAAATGACGGCACGTTGAGGAAGCGTACATCACCCACCTTGGACCCGTCCCAAGTCACAAACGCCTCCACAAACCCAGCCGGGGTATCTATACCGATACGTGTTTCGGGTATCACTGGCGTGACTAAGCGCTGGGCAACGGCAACGGTCGCAAGTGCAATGATACCGTGACCGCACATGCTGCTGTAGCCTTCGTTGTGCATAAAAATAACGCCAAAGTCGGCAGCCTCGGTTACAGGTGGCGTCATGTAGCAGCCGTACATGTCTGCGTGGCCGCGCGGTTCGTACATAAGTGCCGTGCGCACGTGGTCGAGGTTGTTTTTAACCCATTGGCGTTTCGCTAAGATAGTTTCACCTGGGATGTTGGGAATCCCAGCCGTAACAATGCGCAGAGGTTCACCTGCAGTATGAGTGTCAACTGTCGTATACGTGTTCGTAAAATGCATTGTATTCAATGATACCTGCTTACACATTTGGTGTTTTACATGCTTGGTGTAAACGTTCTATTGTGAGTTAAGGGAAACGCACTATACTTTCCACGTCATAGATGCGAATCGACTTTTGGCAAGGTCGAAACAAAACCTCTGAGACCATCCTTAAACCTTTGAAAATCACGTTTTATGAGTGGCGAAAATAGCAAAGTAAAACCTAGTTTTCATTTAGAGATAAAACATCTATGCGATTACGCATGATGTTCTCACTAGTGCGTTTGCCCTATATTATTGTGAGTGTTGTTGTGGACGTAAGGAATACCAGAACAAGTACAATCATCGTTATGACATCACCTCTATCTAAGTTGAACCAAGACACACACTCCGCAGGCTATGACGGGCTTGCCGCAATGGTATTACAGGAAACGGACCTGCGGGAAGATCAACTAAGTACCCAAACAGATGTCCTCAGTGAGCATGGCACAGGCGAGTCGTATGACGATGTTGTGTTGCCAGATATCGTGGTATACCCGGAAAGTACTGCAGACGTGCA
>JBCCOX010000457.1:0-4513 GCA_039025155.1 Deinococcota bacterium
CAATAATCGACAGCCCAATCCAGACCATAATGCCTAAGATGACTGCAATTAGTAACTGCCCGCGCAAGTAACCGCCAATGGTGCGGTCTGCTTTGCTCATAATGTCTTTGTACAGCGGGCGGTAACGCAGCGGCACATAACGCTTAAACGAGGTTGTGAGCTTGCGGTAGTCAAACAAAAAGTAAGCGCTAGCAACCAAAATCAAAAAGACTTGCAAGGTTGTCGCCAAAATGTTGGCAACACCGGACAAGAGCACTGTGCCGCCATTACTCAAAAAGTTCTGTAAGGTTGTGTTAATGGCTTCGGCAGTTTGTTGTAAAAACGAGCCAATAGTGGTGCGGGCAAGTTCAGCAATGTCCACACCTTCTTCGGTTTGTTCAGGGGTGAAGGGCTCGAGCATAAAGTCAGGCAAGTTGGTGAGCAAGCCTTCAAACCACACACTCCCCCGCTCAAACAAGGTGATGAGCGCTGTAACTGCTTCAGGAATGAGCCGCACAAAGCGCTCGGTTTCGGCGACCACTTGGGTGATCAAAATAGATCCCAAAATCATGATGATAATGAGCCCAATATAGACCATCACCACAGCAAAAGCCCGGCGGATGTGCCAGCGGCCCATAAGTTCAACAAGCGGGTTCAAAATGTACGCAATGGTAAAGCCAATGATGGCAACCTGCATGGCAAAGGCATAGCCGCTGCGCAAACTCCACAGCGCCCACACGCCAAACACAGCTAGTGCAATGTAACTTAGTGCTCTAACCCAGGTATTTTGCCAGATGGTCTCGAGCGCAGTTACCGTTCTAGGGCGAACAGCAGATGTATCTTGTGACCCACGTTGGTGACTTGCTGCAACTTGCTTAGGTGTGCTGTCTGCCATCTGCTAGGGACCTACAAATAAAGATGCTGCGCGCACCCGCAGTTCCTCACTGTCCATCTCTTGACCAAAAAACTGCTCGTCGTCCCAGACTTCAAAATGTAAGCGGGCGCCGCCGTTGGTCCCCCGCACGCCGTCATCTGTGCCGGAGTTACCTACAAAGCCAATCACCTGACCTCGGTAAACGCGCTGCCCTTCTTCGATGCCCGGACGTACCCGCGACAAGTGGGCATAACGCAGCGTGCGCCCGTCGTCAGTTGTAAGCCAAATTTGGCGGCCGCGCAAACGGTCAAGTTGTTCTTCGTTGGCACCATCTACTTCTACAGTATTGATGAGCGCGTCCCACGCTTCTTGGCTCAGTTCGCTGTAGTCTAAGTCGGCGCGGCTCACAATACCATCTGCTGAAGCAATGACCGGGTTAGCATAAGGAATGGGAATGCCAGCGTCGCTACTGTAAAAGTCAAAGCCTTGGTTCACACCGTTGCGGTAGACCCTTGGTGCGCCGGGTAAATAAGCTTCACTGCGCGGCACGCTAGCGCCCACAATAGGAAACCACAAACCGTCTGGTGCAATAGATGCAGGTGGTGCTGTGGTGTTATTAGATGGGATAGACACAGTTAAATCATTACGACGCACACGGTTGAGCAGACCGTTAGCACGTTGATAGGCGAAGGTCATCGTCATGCTGTAGATAACCAGAATGACCAGCAGATACCAACCGGGTTTAATGTTTCGCCAGTTCACATATTTAGTTTAGCACGCATAGCTAGCCCGCGCATGGTCTTTTTGTGAGAGAGTTAATAAGACTCAGCTAACGCTGTGCAACATAAAGCCGCGTTGTGGTGCTAGCAGCTAGCCTGTTTAAGCTAATTCAGTGGATGGATTTGCACGTACCACAGGCGAATAGTTGAGTTTGAGCTGGTCGCAAGCAGTGTCTAAAAGCGCAGCGCTTTGGGCAACAAAAGCGGCGACATCTGGGTGATTAAAAAACTGATACCAGCTCAAGACACACCCCTGCTTACTTGCTTGCATTGTGATGAGTGCAAAGTGTTCAGACATACCCATAAAATTACCGTCACGCACGCTGTAGGCGAGCATCGTTGGCGCGTCGAACAAGACAATGTCCTCGACCATGCTTTGACCGTCTTCAAAGTTACAGGTACGTACTGTGCCAACACCGTTCTCGAGCAAGGCCTTGGTGTTATCAACGGCCACATAGGACATCCCCGGAACCCAGTCAGGCATAGCGCTGTAATCAGAAAGGGTTGCAAAAACCTGCTCTGGGCTTGTCGATAATTCAATCACCTTTTTGAGTTGCAGTGGCGCGTAGGTGTATTGATTGACATTCACATCTGCAAAATAGCGTGCTGGAAGACGCTTATGTGTCATATCAGGAGAAGAGGTCGTCATCTCGAGCTTCCTCGACACATATGACGCCTAGTACTGCCCATAAAACTGCTGATGCAACTTACGGTGAACCATTTTTGACGTGTTCTGGCAAGAGTTCTAAAGTATAGAGTAAGCGCGTCGGGTAAGAACATCTTTATCCTTTCATAACAAATTTCAACCAGCTTACAGAGGTATTTCAGATGCATCAGCTTGGGTGGACTAAAAATTTAGCGTAGTTTTGACAAAACACCATCCACCATGTTTTTGATTCTGCTAGCACTATTAGGTAACCGTAAAAATAAAAAGATAGCTTGAGTAAGCCCAACTAACACATCTGCATCCACCACAAGGTCTACATTGCTGACATCACCTGCGGTTTTAGCATTGCGAAGTGCGTTGCGAAAACCTGTTTGGAAGCGGGTCATGGCGCCGTCAACTTGCTTGCGGATAGTGGCGTCGTAGGGTGCAAGCTCTATGGCCGTGTTTAAGATGAGGCAGCCTGTATGACTTTGAGGGTCTTTAGCTAGTTCAACAAACCCATTAAAAAACGCTTCTAGCTCAAGCCAGCCAGCCCCTTCAGCCTCGAGCTGCTGAAGTCTACCCGTCACCACATGATCACAATAGTTATCTAGCGCTTTAATAAATAGGGCGCGTTTATCCCCAAACGTGCCGTAGAGCCCGTAGCGACTGACGCCCGTTGCGTTGACAAGGTCTTCGATAGAGGTGTTGTTGTAACCGTGTGACCAAAACTGTTGCATGGCGAGGTCAAGGGCAACTTCGGCATCAAACTCAGCATGGCGAGGCACAAAAATGTATCCTTTCTAGATTCCAGATTAAACGTTCTGGAATAGCCTGTCAAGCTATAAAAGATCATGTGAGGGAAGCGTTAAAGGACAGGTTTTGGAAAGGTGATTAGTTAAGAAGCAAGTGGCTTATACAGGTCATAAATACGCGGATAATGCCCACCGTGAAACACCCTGATAACGTTGCGTGATTGCCACGAACTTGCGGCTAAGCTGCGCTCAAAGCGCTTAATATCGTGCGTGATGATGATTAAACGCCCATTGTGACGCACAACTCGAGCCATTTCTGCCAAAAATGCCGGGTAGAGGTGACGGTTGTCGGCTGCCGAGCCAACAGCATCCCCCCAAGGTAGGTCGCTTAAAGCAACATCCACACAAGCATCTTCACAGGTGAGGTTGGTTGCATCTGCTTGCTCGAGCCTCACCCCTTTGACGCCAGCCGCAGTCACGTTTTGCTGTGCGCATAGGATAGCCTCTGGGTTAATGTCTACGCCCCACAGGTCTTTAGGATGACGTTTAAGGGCCTGCTCAATTAATAATGTCCCCGAGCCGCACATCGCATTAAGCACGCGCTCACGGGGAGTGATGCGGGCCAGCTCGAGCATCGCTGCAGCCACACAAGCGTTTAAGCCACCTGCTATGTTACAGATGCGCCAAGCTCTGGCAGAAAGGGGTCGCGGGGTTGTGCGAATGAGGACTTGCCAACCATCACGTGCTCTGTTGGGACGCACGCGGAGGAGCAAATCACCATCGGCGTCGTCGTATGGGAGGTTTAGATGTATCTCAAGACGCTGAATAAGGCGCTGAAACACCGTTGAATCTTTGCCAGCGGCATCAATCCGAAAGTTGGTGAAGATTGTTTGGTGCTTTACCTCTGTGATGGCATCAGTAAGGACCTTAAATTCGGCGTTGCCCAGTAAAGCTTTAGGGCGGCTGATGGGGAACTCGAGCACGCGGTGTAAGGCTGTCACCATCTTTAACTTGGGCATCAAATTAGCTAATATTGACGCTTGAGTTTCAACCTGTACTTGTGTGTCACTTGTTTGGATGGCCGAAATGCTGAGGTTTGTAAGTTCCTGAAGGGCAAAGTCTGCAAGTCCGGGCAAGACCTCTGCCTCGAGCGTCCAAGTAGGGTTTGATGACTTGGCTCGAGGCTGTTGGCGTTGCCACGAATATCGGCTGTTATTTTTTTTGGCGTGAGCTTTGGAATGAATAGATTTATCTCGAACAACTTTTGTCCGCGACGACTTAGATTTAGATGGCTTAGACCCTGAAGGTTTGGACCGAGATCGTTTGCTCACAGCATCAGGCTAGCTCGAGACCCTTCATTTTGCGTGTATCACTCCAAAAATCACCCGAACCACGTGATACCATTGTGCGGTTTAGACACGACTCTCAAATGATCTTGTAAAGATTGCACAAGGCAACAACTGTAAAGGAGACGTATGCC
>JBCCOX010000458.1:0-4505 GCA_039025155.1 Deinococcota bacterium
GTTGATTTACAAGGAAATTATACCAAATCCGGTTGATTCCCGAAGGGATCAACCCCTGCCAGAGCAGGTAATATAAGCTACGAAATCCGCGCTGGACATGTTAGATGCCTTTAGGCATTATTTGGTATATAAGCGGATTTCGTATTAATTAATCAGAATATCAAAAAGTTGTAAGTACAAATATCCTAACTTCTACAAACAACAAAGCCTTTGCATGTTTGATAGTGCAAAGGCTTATAAATGTGCTCGTCATGAATAAACGTTATGTTACATCAACATAGGTTTATACAGCTTGCTCCAGTAGTAGCTTTGGACTGTAACAACTAGCGCATCTCCCGCAAGGGTACAGCGCGCACGCAGGCTAAATCTTGCGCTTGAATGTTGCCAATTTCTTGAGCAGAAAAACCAATACGCCTCAGGTCAGCAATGTCGTCATAAGGACGCGCATTGATAATTTGGTCAGCCCGAAATAGCGTGACGCCTACAACAAAGGTGAGTTCGCTAACGCTAGCACTGTTTAAGTCAATACAGTCAATGGGCGCTGATGGTGTTGTAGGTCCAGTGACTGCTGGTGCAGGTGTGATTTGCGTCGTTGTGATTTGTGAGGGTGGCGTTAGGGTTGTGAGTGGTGTTAAAGGTTGTTGCGGTGGTGCGGATGGTTCTACAAGCGTCGTTCCTGATCCAGCTTGGGAGAGGTCAAAGATAGCCCCTGTTGCAGGTGCGGGCGTGCTGCTACCAAGTAACAAAATTTCACAGGCGATGCCGTCACCGTCTACGTCGAGCTGACTGCGCTCGAGCGTCTGACTTGCCCCCAGCCTCAAATAAAAGTTTTGGGCGCTTTGCCAATCGCTAAAACTTTCGCAGGTGGGTGCAAGTAGCAATATCTCACAAAAAACGCCATCACCGTCATCGTCAAAGACTTGCTGACTGGCAGGTGCTAACTGGCTAATGTAAGCTTGTGCGTCTTGCCAACTGGGGAACGCACGGCAGTTGGTGATGTTTTCGCCAGTTCTAAACGGCGGTGTGGGCGTACCGGGAATCAGCTCGCCAATGACAGGGGGCTGGCGTAGCTCGAGCAACCTAATCGTTAACCGCGACGGACGCGCGCCAAGTGGTCGCAACTGCCCTGTGTCATAAAAAAGCGGTCGCGCCGGATTAGTCCCCACACTGGTAATATCAATTGTGCTACGCAGCGGACTTATACGCGCACCCGTTGGGGTTGCACCTTCGGGCCGGCCGCTAATACCCGGAAACACACCTCCGGCTGAACCTGTGGGCAGCCCGGCATAACCTTGCCCGCCAAGGGCGCGGTTAACTTGCATAAAGCGTTGCCCCAAGTAGTCCCAGCGCCCGGTTGGATCAAGAACATAAGCGTAAGCTTGAATGTTGCCAGCACTATCGCGGGAAGGTTCAACAACCTCGAGCCAAACCCCGCGCCCAGTCACCATACGCCCTAGGGTTGGCGCGGCGTCTAGCTGACCGCGAATATCTAGGCCAATTAAGCGCACGGTCTCATCAAAATCCGGCAAATCAATGACGAAACGTTCACCGTCAATCACCCGCACAACCTCAAATGGACCAAACAATTCACTGCGGGGAGTTAGGTCTTGAGCGTAACCACAAACTGCCACCAACATCACGAGCACAACAAAGAAAACACGCATAAACTTAGCTATAACAGATGGCGTCGGTGCTTGTCTGTAAAGTTGATAGCATCTGCTTGCACACGTTGCGTCTCTAAGCATGATGCTGCCCTTTCACAATGTGGACGCCCTCAACCATGTTGGCAAGTTTTTGTTTGGCTGCCCAGCGGGCCGTTTGGCTGAGGCCGCAGTCGGGTGCAAAGGAGAGGTTATCGGCTGGGGCGTAGTTGAGACATAACCTGACTTTATCAGCGACATCTTGCGGGGTTTCAATAAAATAGCTTTTGACGTCAATGATGCCTACTGCCACACGCTTTTTCTGGGCAATGTGTTCAATGAGTTCTAACTCCGCATACTCGCGGTTGGCCATCTCTACATGAATTTCGTCCACGTCCATCTCTAAAAAATCTGGAAACATCGGTGCGTACTGGCGTTTGCCTACCGGATGCCCTTTGTAGTTGCCAAAACACAAATGGGTAGAAAGTAAACACTTGCCTACAGCAGGTTCCACAGTGCGGTTAAACACATCCACAAACTGTTTGGTATCACTTTTGTAGGCGTAGCAACTCATGGACGGTTCGTCAACCGTGATTTCTGTACAACCGGCTTCAATGAGGTCAGCAAGTTCTTGCCGAACAATTGGTACAAGTGCTTCGGTGATGGCCATGCGGTCAGGGTACTGCGCGTTGGGCAGTAAGCGCCCGCTCAGTGTGTAAGGTCCGGGCACGCTTGCTTTGAGGGTGTAACCTGTTAACTTTGCCTGCGAGGCTAAACGCTTGAGGCGATTAAACTCAGCGACCACGCCAAGGCCGCGGCTAGCACCTAGCTCGCCCACGATAGGATGTTTGCCGCGTTGGTCGTGCGCCGGCGGCCCGAAGTTACGGCGACTTGCTTGCGGCGCACCGAGGCCGTCCAAATAACCATAAAACGATAAGTTAAAGTCAAAGCGGGTTTGTTCTCCGTCGGTAATGACATCTAACCCGGCGCTTACTTGGTCGTGCATGGCGGTGATGACGGCATCGTCTTGCATTTCTTGAAGCTCGTCGCTGCCAAAGTCGGCTAGATGCTGGCGGGTATGCTCGAGCCAACTTGGAAACGGATACGAGCCAATCACGGTTGTGCGTAGTGGTGGTATGTCAGACATAAGACCTGCTCCCAACAGATGATTTAAGATGAACTGACTTAACACCATTAAATCATGTTGCGAACACAGGTGCGTTCGACGCAGTGTAGAACTCCTGACGACAAAAATTATGGGGGCACAACGTGACCAAATCTAGTACACAACAGGCTCAATCTCAACCTATCCAACGCTGGGGCTTAACGGGCAATATTGGCTCTGGGAAGTCGTCGGTAGCGCGTTTGCTCGAGGAGAAAGGTGCTGCCGTTATTGATGCAGACGCCCTTGCCAAAACAGCTACCCAAGACCCTGAGGTCCTAAGAGAAATTGCCAGCCAACTCGGTGAGCAACTTGTCACTGAGGACGGACTCGACCGCGTCGCAACAGCCGCCTTGGTCTTTGAAAATAGCAGCACCAGAGAAACCCTTAACGGGATTATTCACCCGTGGGTTGGGCGTGAACGGACGCGGCTCGAGCAAGACCTACTCACCCAACCCAATCCGCCCCAGCTCATCCTGCACGACATCCCCCTTTTGTATGAAACGGGCTTAGAAGCTGAGGTTAACGGCGTCATCGTCGTGACTGCGCCCTTAGAAATACGTATAGAGAGAGTCATTGCGCGCAGTCAGCTTTCAGCTCAAGATATTGAGGCTCGAGACTACAGTCAGCTTGATTTAGACGAAAAAGCGGCTAGGGCGGATGTTGTCATTGATAACAGTGGGTCGTGGGAGAGGCTCGAGCAGCAGGTGAATCAGTTTTGGGAAAGGGTTGTTCAATCCTAAATTATCTTTTGATGCGTGCTGGGTTGATGGTCAAGGTAACTGCATCAAACGAGCTGATGGCCGTCCGTGTGAAAGATTGTTAAATCGTAATCTGTTACTTAGCTCGAGCGCCTCTCAATGAGTTTGATAGGCAACACGAGGTCGCGGTAGGCTAATTGCCTGCCATGAATCCTGTCCAAAAGCATGTCCATCGCACGAGCCCCCATGTCATATGCAGGTTGTATGACCGAGGTAAGAAAAGGGTCAATAGCATAATCATCTGAGATGTCATCGAACGTGACCAAGGCAATATCTGCAGGTATAGACAAGCCATGTTCTCGCAGGGCGCGGTAGGCTCCCAGAGCAACATGGTTATTGGCTGTGACCATTGCGTCTAGTTGCACGTTTTCAGCAATAAGGTGTTGACTTAATTCGTATCCGCTCGAGCGATCATAGCGCCCTAGACGAACTATGGGGTCAAGCTTAGCTTCTTCAAGGGCGTTACAGTAACCCTGCAAACGATCTTGCAATGAAGATACTTTTGCCAAGCCCCCAACAAACGCAATGCGCTTGTAACCTTTGTCGCACAGGTGCTTGCTTATTAAGTAGCCCCCTTTATAAGAGTCACCTCTCACAATGTCACAGTGGCTCTCGTCGGGCTTTCGGTCAATCAATACAAGGGGCATGTTGTGACTTAAAAGTAGCTCAATATTGTCAGATGCTTCTGCTGATGGTGACAGTACAACCCCGTCAGCGCGTTTTGCTAAAGCAAGTTCAACATAGCTGCGTTCTCGAGCGGACTGATCATCAGTATTACCAAGAAGCAGCACATACCCGTGCTTATTAGCTACATCTTCTACGCCCCTCACCAATGTTGTTGTAAACGGATTGGTGATGTCGCCAATGATGACCGCAATAGTTTTTGATGTTCCTTTAAACAGCGCATTAGCTGCCATGTTAGGTAAATAATTATATTTTTCA
>JBCCOX010000459.1:0-4503 GCA_039025155.1 Deinococcota bacterium
ACTTTGCAGCGGAAAGTTAATCACTAGAGCCCGGTAATTAACTTGGTAAGAACCATCTGGTTGAAAGTGAAGCTGCAGATTAGTGCCTGCCATCTGTGCACCGAGTTGACTACTCAAGCGGCTTACACTTGCCGACCCGCCGACAGCGGTTTGAATGGGGCCGTAAAGGTGATTGACCACTTGGGTGGTGGTTTGCCACGAGCCCTCAAGGCCACGGATAGCTGGTGTATTAGGAACGTTAGGAGCTGCTGAGGCAGTTGTACTTGTATGTATGGGGCGAATACTGTCTATAACGGTAAGTACCAGCTCAGTTCCACCAAAGCGTGTAAAATCTGCGGGCGTGGCTGCAAAAAAGATAAGTTTAGTAAGTTCTTGGGCTTGATCAAATTGCACTGCAAACGCAAGATTGACAGCCCCAATGTCCACAATTTGTGTTTCCGCAGTAAATAAAACGGTTGAGTTAGCGTCTAGGGTCTGTGTTTGCTTGTTAGACAAAGGTTGGGTTTGTTCAAAATTAGTCACAACAGCATTGATGAGCTGAGTTGCATCGAGGTTGGCGTTTAGCAGGTTAACATTGATCTGCAGTTCGGCAGCGTCTGGACTGCCACCAGCGGTAAGCTCGAGGCTGCCATTATCACGAACTTGGCTTGACCAACCTAGGGGAATATCAACTTGGAGATTCTGATATTGATAGCTTGTAAGTTCCAGTGCGGGTGGTTGTGCAAATACCAGCGCAAGCACTTGCAGGACAAGCAGTAAAGCAGCTGGGCGCAAGGTTGTAGACATCAAGGTAACTCCTCTCTTGAAAAGATGCTCGAGGATGCTGAAGTGATGTTGGCTATCTACAACCTTAAAACCTGACATAGTGTGAGGTGCAAGGGGTTAAGAAAAAGATAAGTTGCTGTTTTAGAAGGATATGCTAACTGAGTGCGGTGTTATTTCAATGAGGATCAAGCTGAATACTCTCGAGGATGTGAAGCACGGAGTCAGCCCCACCAAAGCGCGTGAAACTTTCGGGGGTAATGTCGTACAAAACTACGGTTTTAGTGATGCCTTGACTTGGGCTAAGCTGTACACCAGTCACTGAGTACAAGCGTCTGCCATGTTTAGAGTGAGCGTGATTATTTCTAAGGATAGTTAACGCGGTTAGACGATCTGGTGATACAAAAGTTGCTTTGGTTTGAAAGTCCCAGTACACTCTTTGTCCAAGGGTTCTATCTGACACAAGACGTCTGGCATCAGTCTTAGTATTTAATCGGTCAACCTCAATCCACATTGTAGTAGTGCATATTGGATGTAAACTTGTGTTGCAAATGGCCTTATCCAGGGACGGCCCGTATACGTAAAGGAATTCATCGTAATTGCTGTGAATTAACCAGCCTTGTGGAATGTCAACGTAGATATTGTCGTAAGTGTAGTTGCTGTACCCGTAACGCACAAATGTTGATAGTTGTGCGCGTACTGGTGTAGCCACCTGTAACATAAGTAGCAGTAAGACAATATTACTTACAGTCTGAAACATCCAGTGGACTTCTTGTTTTTTCATACATAGAAATGTCGATGGCTAACTAGGGGATGGGATTGAGTGTTAAGAAAAGAGTGCCATCTTCACAATAATTGTCAGCTTGGTAAGGTGCATAGGGTCCGTATAACATCATAAAGTGACTATCCTGCGTAAAAGCATACTCGCGTAGTGGTATGTTGGTCTGGCGCTCACTTTCAGTCTGAGCTTGATTGCCTATGTAGGTTTCCCGCTCTATGTAGTCGGGTCTGAGGATAAGGCTGTCATCACTCGCGGTATACGCGCCAACTTCGATAATGTGTTCTGTGACATCCTCTGTAGCGTCTGGTACTGGAGTGCGGTAATCAATTAAGTAGATACCTTCTGGGCGAAAATGAAACTCGAGCCTAACACCTGCTCTTTCTCCGCCAAGTAGATATGTTGAACGGTCTTCACTAGGTGGCGTACCTGAATTGGCTTGAACACGGTCAATGACATCATTTGCCCCTTGTAATGTGGGTTGCCAAGACCCCTCGAGGATGCGTGTAGATGACACGTTAAGGGATTCCTCGAGGGTATCTGTGGATGGAATGAGAATGGCTGATTCCGTAGTCTCTGCATCTGTACGCTGGATGCTATTGATGACCCTGAGTACAAAATCAACTGCATCAAAGTCTAAGGAACTTACAGAGGAAAATGCAAACGTGACTATCTTTGTCATTTTTTCGATTTCATCAAATTGAACAGAAAAAACAAGATTGAGAGTCACATCTTCAAGATCGTAAATATTGGCAGTCATCAACGCAGTTGAGCTGTTAGACATCTGATGCAACTGTTTGTTGTCAAAGGATATCCCAAACTCATTATCTACAAACCAGTCAAGAAACTCGCTAGGCTCCAAATCAGTGTCTATTGGTGTGCTAACAAGAAGGGTGAAACTAGGGTCAAGTGAATTTTCATCAGCCGATATTACAAGCCTGCCATTGTCACGAACGGGACTTGACCAGCCGAGTGGCATATCAAAACTTATATCGAGGTATTGATAGTTTACAAATTCTATTTCTGAGGTTTGTGCATGGGTTAAAGCAGCCATGTAGAATACAAGCAACATCAAGACACTATTACGTAAGGTTGTAGACATCAAATCAGCCTTTCTCTCTGTCATTGAGACGTGGAATAAATTTGACTATCTACAACCCTAAAACCTGACATGGTGTCAGATGCAAGGAGTACAAACTTAGCGTGTCGATGAGATGCGCGACGCGCTGCTGTATATGATGTTTTTGGGCTACTTGGCTTAGCTGTTAGAGCGATGCACCTGCGTAGTATCAACTTCCTCAATAGGAATTTGAATTTCCACAATGTTGTCCGTGTGCTGAATATCATCGGTGGCAACCCGGTGGTAAACCTCGCGCAGCGCGCCAAGATGCACGTGATGGCTGCGGTCAACCCATTTGAGTAAGGTAATGACCGCTGGGTCACGCCAGAAAAACGAGCCTTTGTAAATTACAGATGCCATTTCGGGTACAGCAGCTAGGGTTTTGCGGGTGATGTTGCCGTCCCGAAAAGGAATAGGTGTATCTGGCGTGTAGCCATCCGGAACGCTATCAACAACAAACGCACCCTCGAGCTGCACAGTGCCAAACGGCAGGCCGCACTGATTGCGCAGCCATTGCTCTTGATCGTTTTGAACACCGTGAAATAGTCCGATGGCCCGTTGGATGGTAATACCATGAGATGCCAACGTACGATACATGTCAAACATAAACGAGGTAATGTCTTTACCTTCAGGAGGTGTTTGCTGTGCTGCAAACACGTGCTGACGCGGCACAGATTTTACAACAACATCATAGCGATTAGGCTCAGAAGCATCTTCAATACGTGTTAAGCGTGAGTCCACTTCCATTAGGGCACGCTGCTGAGCTGCGACGACGTGCTCGAGCTCTGCTTTTTTGTGCTCGAGCATCCCGCGCATGTCAGCCGGTGACAAATTTGCCTCGAGCAGTGACCCGACCTGCCTCAGCGAAAACCCCAAGTTTTTAAGTGCCACAATCCGGTTAAGGCGCTCTAACTGGTCAAGCGTGTAGTAACGGTGGCTCGTTTCTTCGTTGATAAACGCAGGTTTAAGCAGGCCCAGCTTGTCATAATGTCTAAGCGAGCGCACCGAAACCTGCGTGAGATTAGAAAAATCGCCAATGCGTAACATGGTTCAAATAAGTGTAAGCTAATGTAATACTTTGAGGAAGACCTAACCCTGCCGCGCTTCAGCTTCCCGTTTAAGATCGGCAGCAAACTGCTCAAACGATTCGTCAAAGGGTGGAATAAAGCGTGCAAACAAAGGGAAAATAGGCCCGCCGATGGTTTCGGTCATCGTCACGGTTGTAACGTGCTTGCCTTTTGGTGCGAGTGTGTAAACGCGGTTGCCTTGGCTGTCGCCCCAAACGAGCCGCTGCTCGGGCATAAGCTCTTTGACCTTTAACTTAAAAGTGCGTTTTTCATCTAACGTGGATTTTAGCTGGATGGTTTCACCTTGGCGAATGACACCTTCTAGCGATACGATGGTGGAATTCCAACCGGGCATATCTGAGGCTGTGGTGAGCAGTTGCCAGATAATTTTAGGGCTTGCCTGAACGTCAACACTAATGGACGTTTCGCGGCTAAAGGTGCGTTTGGTCGTGGTGGCTTTGGCGGCTTGAGGCATGCTGCGAACTCCTTTAAAGGATTGTGTGATCGAGGAAGTGTTGAAAGATAAACGTGATGGTGGCTGATGAAACTAGTCTCGAGCTAGAAGTGTCATCTTGCGCTAAAGGTGACGTTGTACAAACCTTAAGTAGCAACGAACTTATTTGAGTGATTCAACTAACAATACTCCGGACACCTTTAAGCATCATCAAGACCGAGGGCAAGGGCGTGTTTAAAGGCTCGGTTGACTTTAGGGCAAGTGAGGTTGAGGGCTAAGCTGTCTAAAAGTCGACATAGGAGTCTGTGACTAAAGTTTCTAT
>JBCCOX010000460.1:0-4503 GCA_039025155.1 Deinococcota bacterium
CCTCCTAAGCGCTTTTTAACAATGATTAGTCGGCTGAGTCAACTGGCGAGCTATGCCTATGAAGACCGTACTGTGGCGCGTTTGTTTGCACGTGCTCAGCATCACTTTGGGAGTCATCTTGCACAGGTGATGGGCTCGAGCGTTAGCCTACAGCCTCACGTTTCACTGGCGAGTACGCCAACCCAAGCTCATGCAACAGCAACACGGGTTGATCATCAGCACCAACAGCAACACCAGCAACAGCAGCGTCACCACCAACGCCTGCAACAACTTGTCACCATGTTAAGCGTCTACGAAGCCCGCCATCACCTGCGGTTAGGGGATGCCAGCCGAGCGCGCACGCAACTTGCTGCTGTTATTCGTGAAACGCTCGAGCAGACGTTAAGTAAAACCGCCAGCAAAGCCTATAAAGCTGGCGCAACAAGCCGAGACAACACTGCGATTAGCAACACGACTAGCAGCATGACGAGCAACCCAGACATGACTGCTTACCAACGGCCACCCCTCGAGCTGAGTTTGTATCCAGCTTTAGCTGGGTTAATTTTGTTACAAACAGACGACTATGATGCAGCCTGCCAAGTTTACCGTTGGCTCAACCGCAGCTATCCAGACAGTCGTTTGGTCTACGGCGATCCCCTGTTTTTACAGCTTTTGGGCTTGCTAGCTGCTCACCTCGAGCCCGAGAAATTGCCCCAAGCAAGGCATCTGTTTGCACTCAGTGCAGCAAGTTACCGCGACGATCAAGACAGCACAGGTGAAGCCTTGGCTAAGCTCAGCTTGGGCTTTCTAGCGTGGTCACAAAGTGACCTTCAGCAAGCTGCGAGCTATTTACAGCAGGCTCTTAATACAGCTCAGCTACCTACCTTAAACACCTTGCAAGCGCGCGTACTGTTAGCCGAAGTGTACTTTGAGCAGGGCAAGTGGCAAGCTGCCATGCAAGACTTCGACGACGTACACAGCCAAGCCTTGCAACTACCCCGCAGTCCTGCAAGCTTAGTGATTGCCTCAGATGCACTGGCTGGGCTTGCCAAAGTTGCCAGCGCCCAAGGGGACACCATTGTGGCTCACGCTTATCTGCAACAAGCCATGGGGCACGCCCACTACAACCCTTGGCGTAGTTTAGAGAGTGTTGCAGCAATCTTTGTACGGCGCAAAGACATTGACGACGCTGCGTTGGTACTAGCACATCTGGCAAGTTATCCAGCTAGCAAGTTCAAACGCGATACCGGTTTAGAACTGCCTTTACCCGAGTTGCGGACCCGTCAGAGTGTGGCTGCGCTCATTGAACAAGTACAACTATTTATGAACGACGCCAACTGGCAAGCTGTCAAAACACAAGCTGAAGCCATGTCTTTAGAGATGTTGCTCGAGCACGTCCAAAACCAACTGGCCGCCAGCGACTACAGTTTTTAATCTCAACGTAACTTTGCCCACCTAGATATACCCCACAGCCGCACAGCAAGCCTGCAAACATGTTAGCGTAATCGCTATGCAAGACCTTAAAACTGCCTTTCAACAAGCACTTCATGCTGCTGCTGCGCACATCGGTATTGATGATATGTCTGTCAATACTATTCCCGTTCAAGACGTTCCAGATAACAAACCCGGCGATTATGGTAGTCCCGTTGCCTTTGGGCTAGCTAAAAAGTTGCGCCAAAACCCTGCCCAGATTGCGCAACAGTTAGTTACAAACCTTGCGCCACCCGCAGGTATTGGCATTGTTGAGGCGGTTGGTCCCTACATCAACGCGCACGTTGACCCCAGTGCGTTCGTTCAAAGTGTGCTTGCCATGCCGCTGACGCCAGCCGCGCACGGCGCAAAAGTCATCGTTGAACACACCAGTGTTAACCCCAACAAAGAAGCCCACGTGGGACACTTGCGCAACATTTGTCTAGGTGACGCTAGCGCGCGCTTACTGCGCGCAGCAGGGTACACCGTTGAAGTTCAAAACTACATTGACGATACCGGCCGCCAAGCTGCTGAGAGCTTGTTTGCAGTGAGTTATTTTGATGCCCACTACGACCCGGAGGCTGGCCCCAAATACGACCACTGGCTCGGCGAGTTATACGTGAACCTAGGGCAAGCCAAAGAAACAGATGCCGAGGCTATTGAAACAGGCGTCCGCGAGGTGATGCACCAGCTCGAGGCCGGTAAGCTGCGCAACGAGGTCGCCAGAATTGTCAAAGCGCAACTTGCCACCTGCTACCGTTTGGGTGTGGCATACGACTTACTCGTTTGGGAGTCTGATGTTGTTGCAAGTGGCTTTTTAGCTCGAGGGCTGGCTGTGCTTCAGCAAAGTGAGTTTGTGAGCAAGCCAGAGGCTGGTAAGTACGCTGGCGCACTGGTCATGAATGTATCTGAATTTATTCCAGGGCTCGAGGAACCCAACGTGGTGCTCGTCCGCAGCGATGGCAACGCGATGTACGTTGCCAAAGACATTGGCTATCACTACTGGAAGTTAGGCATTTTAACAGGCTTGCGCTTTGCGGCTTTTGACACACAACCTTCTGGGCAGGTGCTTTACAGTAGCGATCCAGACGGCGATGCTGCCCCAGATGGTCACACCTTTGCGGGCGCAGATAACGTGGTGAATGTCATTGATGTACGCCAATCGCACCCACAGCAAATTGTAAAAACTGCCTTGAGTTTGCACGATGCCAATGGTTCTCAAGGCAGTCAAGACAGCGATAAGTTACATCACCTTGCGTATGAAGTGGTGACGCTAGAAGGCAAAGCCATGAGCGGGCGTAAAGGCATCACCCTGTCTATTGACGAGGTCATTGACGAAGCCATCCGCCGCGCCAAAGCTGTTGTGCAAGACAAAAACCCCGACCTCCCAAACATCGATACGGTAGCCGAGCAGGTTGGCATCGGCGCGTTGCGCTTCGGGATGCTCAAAAGTGAAGCCAAGCGCATGATTGACTTTCGCTGGGAACAAGCGCTGTCGTTACAGGGCGATTCTGCGCCTTATATTCAGTATGCACACGCGCGGGCTTGTAGCATTTTGCGCGCCGCTGAGGCTGAGAAAATAGATACTGGCAGCGCAGACTGGGAGCTACTCAGTGGGCTCGAGCTAAGCCTTGCTAAAGTAGTTGCCCGCCTACCCGAAGTTATTACTCAAGCGGCCAATGCCCACGCCCCGCACATTATGGCCCAGTATTTGTTGGAATTGGCGACTGCATGGAACGGTTACTACAACCACAAGGACGACCAAGGTAAGTCAGACACACAAGTTCTTAAAGCCGTAAGCGGTCTTAAAGAAGCCCGTTTGGCACTTGTCCACAAACTTAAAGATGCCCTCGCCACCGGGCTCATGACCTTAGGGATTGACGCTCCTGAAGCCATGTAGACACCTAGTTCTTCTTACTAGCATTGTGGCGGCTGATGTCAAGCCATCCCATCACCGGACTTAATGTTATGCGCATATTGGCAGCAACATATAAATTTGTGCCGCGTATTTCTCGTCATTACCTAGACTTTAAGCGCTATCATTTTCATTAACCATCGAGGTTTTAGATGTTTTGTGAAGATGCAACCCGCTGCATACCCGGTCATGCTACTAAAGAATGTTAGCTCAGCATAGTTAGTTCCTCCAAGACGCATTGTATACAGTTAAAACGTTATCAAAAACACGCTTGCAATGTGTTCTGTGTTCAGGATATAGTTACGTGTTAGTGTAATTAAATGCACCTCTAAGGTGATATTTGCAATTTGTTGGCCTTTACAACGCCCAGCTATTCATTTTAGAATGCACAAGCACCAACAACTCACAGTTCTTCCGGAGGAGAGTATTTATGCGTAAAGTTTCGTTCGCATTAGTCATTTTGTGTGGATTTGCATCGTTGGCATTTGCACAAAGTCTGTTAAATGAAATTCAAGAGCGGGGTAGCCTTGTGTGCGGTTCTAATGCCAGTGCACCGGGTATGGGCAGCCTCAATGCTGACGGCGAATTTGAAGGTTTTGATATTGATTTGTGCCGGGCTGTGGCCGCAGCCGTTTTAGGGGATGCAGGTGCCGCTGAGTTCCGTACATTAACGTCCCAAGACCGTTTCACAGCAGTTCAAACGGGTGAAGTTGACGTGCTTATTCGTAACACGACTTGGACCAGCAGCCGGGACTCGACTGTAGGGCTTAACTTCACCCAAACAACGTTTTATGACGGTCAAGGCTTTTTAGTGCGTGCAGATTCTGGCATTGAAACCCTAGCAGATTTTGAGGGTAAAAGCATCTGTGTGTCGCCGGGTACAACAACTGAACTGAACCTTGCAGACACAATGGAAGCTCTTGGGATTGATTATAACGCTATTATTATTGAAAACGCAGATCAAATTGTCACCTCTTATGATGATGGTGTTTGTGACTCTCTAACAAACGACCGCTCAGGCTTAGTAGGCACTCGTACACGTTTGCGCGATCCCTCTGCACATGAAATTCTCGATGTGACCATTTCCAAAGAACCCCTTGGACCCTCTGTGTTGCAAGGTGACGATACTTGGTTTGACG
>JBCCOX010000461.1:0-4502 GCA_039025155.1 Deinococcota bacterium
GGCTCGAGCCAAAACCCCCAAACGCCATGCTCGGTGGGTAGGAGCAGTCGTTTGAGCTGCTTTTTGGCTACTACCGGTGCAGGTTTGGTGGCGGTCTCGAGCATGCTTGCTCATCCTTTCTGACGAGTTTCAGGTATTATTTGATGCGCTTTTGAGTAGTGGCGAGGCAGTCACGTCATGGCGGTCATATCGTGGCGGATGCTAAGTCCCTTTACAGCCAAGCCGTAAACTAGGATAATTATGTCTAAGTTTAGTAGATACTCGTTTTGCCCGCACATGACAATTGTCCCCTAGCTCACACGCTCACAGAAAATGAGGAAATTGTGTACCGAACCTTACTTAAACGCGAAGAAAGTTACGCCGTCCACGCGCTCATTAACATTGCTGAACACCCCGGTACCAACGCCGCCCAGATCGCTACCGACCTCAAGATGCCTCCGGCGTTCATGGCCAAAGTGTTACGCAAGTTGGTAGCAGCTAACTTCATTGACAGCAAAATGGGCCGTGGTGGCGGTGTCTTTCTCAAAATAGACCCCAAAGCCACCAGCTTACTCGACATTGTCGAGGCAATATCCGGTACGGTGATTTTAGATACCTGCCAAACCCAACAGCACTGTGCAACGCAACTACGCCAAGGTCATTGCCGGCTCAAGCTAGCATGGTTGGGTGCTAGTCAGGCCATTCGTACGGTTCTGTCCGGTGTCATGCTGGCCCAGATTTACGACGAGCCAGTTACTTAAAATGATCACTGTTGTTATGGATAGGGCACTACTTTGCCGTAAGCCAGTTCTCCCCTATCCCCACCTCAGCAACGAGCGGCACGTCTAATGCGTACGCTTCTCGCATGGTTGTTTCGATGATCTCTTTGGCATCCTCAGCAGCATCTTTTGGCGCTTCAACAATGATTTCATCGTGAACTTGGAGGAGCAACTTGGCGTTAACCTCAGCTAGTTTGGGGTGCATGGCAATCATGGCGAGTTTCATAATGTCGGCAGCGGTACCTTGAATGGGCATGTTGTAGGCAGTGCGCTCAGCATACTCGCGCTTGTTGCGGTTTTTGGCGTTGATGTCGGGAATGCTGCGGCGACGCCCAAGTAAGGTCTCAACGTAGCCGTGCCTGCGGGCGTACTCCAGCGTGGTATCAATGTAACCCCGCAAGCTGGGGTAGCGGGAAAAGTAGGTGCTAATGAACGCATCGGCATCGTCGTAGGGAATTTCGAGTTCTTTGGCCAGCCGGTGAGCTGACATGCCGTAAATAACCCCAAAGTTGATGATCTTGGCAATGCGCCGCATGGTGGCATCGACGTCTTCTGGGGAAGTGCCGTAAACCTCAGCAGCAGTGCGGCGGTGGATGTCTTCGCCTGCGTTAAACGCCTCAATTAAAGCAGGTTCTTTGGCCACGTGGGCAAGAATACGCAGTTCGATCTGCGAGTAGTCTGCCACAAGTAACGTGTTACCGGATGCAGCCACAAAGCCTTTGCGAATTTGCCGCCCAATGTCGGTGCGAATGGGGATGTTTTGCAGGTTGGGGTTGGTGCTGGAAAGCCGCCCAGTGGCGACTACGGTTTGATTAAAGGTCGTGTGGAGACGCCCAGTAGTGAGGTTAATGAGTTTGGGCAGGGGCTCGAGGTAGGTACTCTTAAGCTTAGCTAGCTCACGGTACTCGAGGATCGTGCCCACGACCTCATGCTGGTCGCGCAGTGGCTCTAATGCACTCACCGCCGTTGAACGCTTCCCTGTTGAGGTTTTTTTACCTGTTTTGAGTCCTAGTTTGTCGTACAGCAGCTTGGCAACCTGATCGCGCGAGTTAACGTTGAGGCTGTCATCTTCAGCAACGGTACGTACCTCATTCTCAAGACGGCTTAAGTCAGCTTCAAGCTTAGCTAACTGACCCTCCAAAAATGGCACGTCTAAACTGATGCCGGTATGTTCCATGTCTACTAGGACAGCCGCCATGGGTTTCTCGAGCGTTTCATATAGCTCCTGCTGTTGCCCCTTAACTTTACCCGGTAGGGTTTTAAGAAGCTCTGCAGTCACACTGGCGCGGGTTGCAGCTTTGTCGCCCCACTCCCCTGCCCCTTCGCGGTTTGCCAGTGCGTTAATAGGCGGTGCGTTGGTGTCTAGCACGTAATCCATCAACAAGGGGTCGTCACCGGGTGTGCAGTCTAGCCCTTGGCAAGCAGCCCAGACACACAAGCGCTTGGCATCACAAGCGTCGATGGTGCCTGCAGCAGCGAGGTACTCGAGCATCTCGTCTTTATCTGTTGTCGTAGCAACCGTCCCAGCATTGGCTACCGATAACTCCACCAGCTCCGCCGTCATCGGGTTACTGTCTGAAAGCAGGTAGCCAACCTTGCCAAAAAAGGCGTTTTGCCAGCTTACGGTCTCGTAGGTATTGTGTTTAGACAAACCCAGTTCGCGCATCATGCTGTTGAACTCGAGCTTGGTGAGCACTTCAGTTAAGCCCGCGTCGTCCATCTGCCGATCCGCCCAGTTAGCAATATCCATGTTGATGTCAACATCAACCAAAATTTTGGAAAGATGCTTGGAAAACTTGACATCTTCCAAACTTGCCCGCACTTTGTCGGCCACTTTGGGCGGTTTCACGTTGTCAAGGTCGTTTAAGATAGTGTCCAGCGTGTCATAGGTTTGTAAGAGTTTTTTAGCTGTAACCGGGCCAATGCCCTTAGCGCCGGGAATATTATCCGACGGGTCGCCAATGAGCGCCCGGTAGTCAATCCACTGATCTACCCGCACGCCGTATTTCTCAAAGACATCTTGCGGGCCAAAGCGGTCGCGTTTGTCCAGCCCGCGCACACAAATGTGCTCCGACACAAGCTGATAGGCATCGCGGTCACTGGTGACAATTTCCACGTTGTAACCTAGCGCCGCAGCTTTGGTGGCGATGGTACCAAAGAGGTCGTCTGCCTCTAAGCCTTCTTGCTCAATCTGATACAAGCCAAGTAAGGTGACGATTTGCTTGATGGTATCAATCTGCCCCGGTAAGTCGTCCGGCATGGGCGCGCGCCCGGCTTTGTAGTCTTTATACTGTTCATGACGAAAGGTTTGTTCAGAGGCGTCAAAGGTGACTACGGTGGCATCCCACTCACCTTCTTCTGACAAAATTCGCAGTAGTGCCCGCAAAAACCCATAAACCGCATTAGTTGACTCACCTTTGCTATTACTTAACTCGCGGATAGCATAGTAACTGCGAAACGCCAGCGCGTGCCCGTCAATGATGACAATGCGGTGGCGGCTATCTGCTTGCGCTATTTCAGCAGAACTAGTATCTGTCGTTGCCTCCGCTTCTGCTTGGAACAAACTGGTGGCTTGGGCTTTGTCTGAATTGCTCATAAGCTACTCTCGAAAGTCTTAGACACGCTTTGTCGTATGACTGTAGGTGCTGCTGTATGTGCTTCCATATGTGCGCGGGTAGCATCAACCGTTATCCTGTTCACCATTAACCTAGCCTACCCGAAACTGCCCGCAGTTGCCATGCTTGATGGCTGTGTTTATCAATGTTTATCAATGTCCTTGCAACTGCTGCATAAGAAGTCTGGCAGTAACAGATGAAAAACTTGGGAAACGATTGCTACAGGCACGTGCTAGACTATTCATTATGCTTAAAGCTGCCGTTGACTTATTTGAAACTTGCGTATACACGCAAGATTTTGTTGTGTGTGGCAGTCTGCCTTTGCCACCTCGGTTAGACACTGCCAAGATGCTCAACCGGGCTGACCGCACCTGCCTCACCTTGGTAGATGCGCTCATGATTCAGCATGATGCCTACTATGACGCCCTCCTCGAGCAAACACGCCAAGGCTCAGAGATGTCGCCGCAAACACTCAAAGCCCAACAAGATGCCAGCACGCTGAGCCCACTCACTCTAGGTACTACCCCCAGCCCTGTGCCCCCAGCCGTACCCGCTGCAACCTCAGAAGATGTACCTGCTCAAAGCAGCGAGGCAGTCATCAAAGATACCATTGATGAGTCTTTAGGGCTAACCGACCACGAACCGCTTAACATGTTTTCAATTCCCAAAGAACGCATTGTCTGGATTCAGGGTGGGCGCATTGATGAACCCATTAGCGGCCCGGTGCCGCAGCGCACGGTGTACTTGCTGTACAGCAACTATGTTATTTATGGCGACATGCAACTAGCACCGCAGATGCGCTTTTCAGATCATTTGAGTAATACCCTAGCGAGTCATGCGTTTCAATCGTTACGGGACGTTAAACTGGCCAACATTGCCGACTCACATGACCTTAGTGCTGCGCCTGTTGTTGCCACCTACGACTTTCTGACGGTGAACTTGCACTGTATGGGCGGCGCGTTTGAACTCGGTAGTAGCCCTGATCAGTAGCGTGCTAGACTACTAACTTGTGCAACTAGGGTTTCTTACATATTTGTGTTGGTGGCGCTACGGTCCGTTTTGGCAAGGTTTGTTTGAGGCTGCCGACCTCACGCCTGTACAAGTATCTGCTGAGGTCGTTCGCGCTCAC
>JBCCOX010000462.1:0-4501 GCA_039025155.1 Deinococcota bacterium
AAAGCTTGGCGGAACAGTGGGGCTGGACAGATGGTGGGGTCACGTGGCAAGACATTGCCGATAGGGCAGCAACAGGCGAGCTGGACTTTGCCATGACCAACCCAGCCTCATCTAACTCTGGGTTTACCGCGCTCATGGGCGTGGTGGCCGCGTTTGCAGATACGGCAGATGCCCCTAGGCTCGAGGACATTGAAGTGGCCGCACCGCGCCTCACAGATTTTTTTGCGGGGCAAGCACTTACCTCGGGAAGTTCGGGTTGGCTGGCTGAAAGTTACGTGCGCGAACAAGACCGTTTGGGCGGCATCATCAATTATGAGTCGGTGCTGTTAGAGATGAACGATAGCGGGAGCTTGCGCGAACCCCTCTACTTGCTTTATCCAGAGGAGGGCATCGTCACCGCCGACTACCCAATTATGCTCTTAAACAACGACAAGCGCGAAGACTTTGACAGACTGGTTGAATTTTTGCGCTCTGCCGAGTTTCAAGAAACCATTATGCGCGAAACCCAGCGCCGCCCGGTCATTCCCCAAGTGCAACTTGCCAGCAGCTTTCCAGATGCACTTTTAGTTGAACTGCCCTTTCCGGGCAGTAGCGACGTAGTTGACGGCATCTTGTTTGCCTATTTAGACGAAGCGCGCATTCCCGCTCACGCAGTTTTTGTGCTAGATGTCTCTGGCTCTATGGAAGGTGACCGCATTGCCCAACTGCAGCAGGCTGTACGCAACTTAACCGGCACAGATGCCAGCCTCACCGGACGGTTTGCACGCTTTTCTGCTCGAGAGCGCATCACTTTGGTACCGTTCCGCGAGCAAGTTCAAGATGGCGTCACCTTTGAAATTGACAACGCCGACGAAAACAGCACCAGTATGCAAAGCATTCGTAACTACGTTGACGGCTTACGGGCAGATGGTGGTACTGCCATTTACACATCACTCACGACCGCATATCTTTACTTACAAGAGGTTCGTGAAGAAGACCTCGCTCAAGGACAAGAGCGCTACTACTCAATTGTGCTCATGAGTGATGGCGAAAATACTGAGGGTGGCAACTTACGCGATTTTGAACGATTTTTTAGCACACTCGAGGTCAGCAGTCAGCAGATTAAAACCTTCCCTGTTTTATTTGGGAATGCTAACGAAGGCGAAATGGAAGATGTCGCCGAACTCACGGGCGGGCGCGTGTTTGACGGACGCAGTGAAGCCCTCAGCCTTGTGTTTAAGCAAATTCGCGGCTACCAATAACCTAAACGATGAGTGCAAAACAGCGATTTTGGTTTTTTGTCTACAGCACGCCCAACATTGTGGGCGCGGCAGCCGCGTTACTCGGACTTGCGCCGCACTTGTTATTAGAGCTTTTTAGCTCACGGGGTGGGTTTAACTTATGGTATGTCATTGTACCCGGCTTGTATGTGCTTGGCTACGTGGCAAGTTGGAGTTTTCAAGGCCCCACGGCCAACCTCAAAATTCGGGAACGGCAAAGTGCGGCGGAAATTCGCCGCGAGCTAGACGACCTAGTGAAACAAATCCGCAAGCGCGTTGCCCCTGAAGTACTGGCGCGGGTTGAGAGCATTCGCGGCTCAACTCTGGACGTGTTACCGCAACTTACCGAGACAAGTTCAAACGGCAACTATGACCTCTACACCGTGCGCCAAACGGCTTTAGAGTACCTCCCCGAAACCCTCGAGAGTTACCTCAATTTACCGCCAACCTTTGCCCGCTTGCACCCGCTGCGTGATGGTAAAACAGCTAAGCAGATTTTGCTCGAGCAACTCACCCTCATTGACGACACGCTCAAAGAGGTTGTGGTGAACATTCACAGTCAAGATGCTAACGAACTGCTTGCCAACCAGCGGTTCTTGAACGAGCGCTTGCACAAAAACGAATTTGCGCTTTAGTGTGTCGCTGGATCTAACACTAGTAGCATCAACAGTCTCGAGCCACCCAAATTGGTATAAAACCTTGTGACCTTCACCCTCTTTTTTGCTGTCATCATGGTCTTTGCCACCATCATCACGTTTGTTGTGGGTGTGTACACATGGCGTCAAACCACCATTTCTGGCGCACGCATTTTTGCCCTCATGATGTTCGCTGTGTCCCTGTGGTCACTACTCACATTTTTTGAAGTTTTGAGTCAAGATTACCTAGCGGTTAAAACCTTCCGCAGCCTGCAGCATTTGGGCAAAGCGTGGATTCCCGGGTTGTGGTTTTTGTTTACTTTGCGCTTCACTCAGCCAGATATACAACTCTCCCGCAGGCTCCTGATGGTTGTTATGGTGTTGCCGATTATCTCACTCGGGGTAATTCTCACTGACCCTTGGCACGGGCTTCTTTGGGGAGATAGCGCGTTTAATACTGAACCTGTACCCCACATAGAGCTCGAGCAAGGTCTGTGGTTTCAATGGGTAATTATTCCTTACACGTATTGCATGATGTTCCTAGGAGTCAGTGCGCTATTCAATGCCCTTACCAATAACAGTAGGCGCTACAAACGCCATATTGTAATCCTAATAGTATCTTTTTTGATACCATTTGCGATTAACATTGGCTATATTCTTGGCGGCTTATCCAGTTATGGGCTTGATCCTACACCGCTAGGCATGGCGTTAAGCTCACTCTTACTCGCTGCTAGTGTTTTTCGGGGTAACTTCCTCAAAAGTCATCCTATCTCGTACAGAACCATCTTTTTAAACATTGCTGAGGCCGTTTTGGTCCTAGATAATGACGGGCGCGTTGTTGAACGCAATCCTGCGGGTGAAGCACTAACACCCCTAAATGCACTAGATCAACCTCTAAGTGAGGTTTTACCTGCCCATCACAGGGTACTTAGCGAGGCTCGTGATGTACATGCAGACGGTGATATGGATATTACGACAGTACTCGAGCATCCACCTCAACACTTTACTGAGCTTAAGTTGCGGCCACTCAAAACAGCAGATGGCCAAGCCATCGGTTCAGCGCTCATCATCCGCGATATTACGCTTGAAAAAGCGCAACAAGCACGGCTGGAAAACGCTGCATTCATCGATGCGCTTACAGGCATCTACAACCGTGCCCGCTTTGAGCAGCTAGCCAATGTAGGTATGCAAGAAAGCGCTCCAGATGATGTTATTGCGCTGTTGTACATTGACCTAGACAAATTTAAACCCGTCAACGATACCTACGGTCATCAAGCGGGTGACCAAGTTTTGCAAGCAGTTGCTCAGCGGCTTCAATACAGTGTGCGTGAGCAGGACTTGGTGGCCCGTCTGGGTGGGGATGAGTTTGCTGTGCTGCTCACTAGCGATGACCCAAACATGGCAGTACAAACAAAGTTACGCATTCAACAAGTTTTAGGTCAGCCCATCTACATTCGTCATACGGATGTGCCTGCGGTTACACCTGCTACCTCAGACCCTTTAGAGATATCAGACCCTTTAGAGATAGAAGAAATTAGCGTCAACATTAGTGCAAGTATTGGCATAGGGTATTATCCACAGGATGGCGCTAGTTTTGAGACTTTGCTCGAGCATGCCGACCACGCCATGTACAGTGTTAAGCGTCCACGTTAAGCGGCCATGTTAAGCGGCCGTGCTAACCCAACATCCGCTAAAACGTAATATCAGAGACAACCTCTACCCCATTGCGCGCCAGTTGATGCAAAAACGTCGCATGATAAAAATCTCCCGGATGATCTGGCGCGTCCCACGTTTGCACGCAACTTTCTGGCACAATGATGCGCTGTTTAAGCCCTTCTGCTAAGTTGCGCACTTGCAAGTGCAAGGCAAGCGTGTACAAGCACAAATCGGTAACATCCCCTATAGCGATAATGGTATCTACACCCTCAAGCGAGGCAAGCCAGCTCACAAAGTCTGGGCTAGTGTGACTCGCAATGGAGTTTTTGGTGACGTGTTCAAAACTTTCCCAGTCAGCTAGGTCTTTGAGTTCTGCCACAGCCTCAGCTTCGTCACTGCCAATGACACAGTGGGGTGGGTAAGCATCAAATTCTTGGGCGTCTTCTGGGTGGGCGTCTTGAATAAAGACAACCTGCGACCTTGGTACGCCAGCCTTGACCAACGCGCCAACTAAGCCAACCACGTTGGGGATGATGGCCTCAACCCGTGGACTAGCTAACACGCCAAGGCGGTGAAAGCCTTCGATTACGTCCACACTGGCGAGTGCCGTGCGCTCCGGTATCAAGGTATCTAAGGCGAGGGGTTTAAGCTCACTTAGCCATGTCTCTAAGTAGCTTGCATAGGCATCTGCTTGGGCATGTAAAGTCATAGCTCTATTGTAGGCTTAGCTGTAGGTCAGATGTGTTTGATGTATTAGCAAGCGCAAAAATCCAACCTCGAGCTCTTACCCACTGTCATCCCTATACAATTTATACTAATTGGGACAGTGGTCGGTAAACCTTGCATCGTACTTCATCATGTCATTGATGTTTGACCTGCTTTGATCTTGTAAAGGAGCTAATAGATGATTACAACTATGCCCTTCGGTCGCACCGGACACGCAAGTACCCG
>JBCCOX010000463.1:0-4500 GCA_039025155.1 Deinococcota bacterium
CAAAATCGCCAAGAGTGTGATTGAAAAAGCGGTCAATGCGGCCAAAGCCCGCGAAGCAGCGCGTAAAGCGCGTGATTTGGTGCGGCGGGTGAACCCGTTTGATAACGCAGAACTCTCAGGTAAACTTTCCGACTGTCAGTCAGAAGACCCAACGGTTAGTGAAATTTACATTGTGGAGGGGATTTCTGCAGGTGGGAGCGCTAAACAAGGGCGGGAGCGCCGTTTTCAAGCTATTTTGCCCTTGCGCGGTAAAGTTCTCAATGTAGAAAAAGCCCAGATTGGCAAAATCCTCAAAAATGCGGAGATTCGTGCGCTGGTGGCCTCTATTGGGGCAGGGATTGACGGCACAGGCGACGACGAGCACTTTAATTTAGAAGATGTGCGTTATCACCGCATCATCATCATGGCGGATGCCGACGTGGACGGTAGCCACATTCGCACGCTGCTACTCACTTTTTTCTACCGCTACATGCGGCCCTTGATTGAGGCTGGCTACTTGTACATTGCCCAACCGCCCTTGTTTGCGGTCAAGTTTGGGCGTGAAAAAGAGCCAACCTTTGTTTACAGTGACGGCGAGTTGCAAACCCTCCTCAAGCAAAACTCGGGACGCAAAGCCAACATCCAGCGTTACAAAGGTCTTGGTGAAATGAACGCGGATTTGCTCTGGGAAACCACCATGAACCCTGAAACGCGCGTGCTCAAGCGGGTTACTGTTGATGATGTGATGGAAGCTAGTGAAGCTTTTGAGACGCTCATGGGCTCTGACGTGCCACCACGTCGTGCGTTTATTGAAGATAATGCGCATTTAGCACAACTTGATGTGTAGTACTAGCTAGAGAAACATCTCCAAAATTTAGTCCGTCGTTTTCAAAGGATACAAGGCTCGAGACACTCACATTACAGGTGTCTCGAGCTTGTTTATTGAAAGAGGTTCACATGGAACGTAAGTTCATCAGCGCACAAAACGCACCTCAAGCATCCGGTGGCTACAGTCAAGCCGTCTTGCTCGAGCAACCAACACGCTTCCTCTACATCAGCGGTCAAATTCCCGAATCTGCTGCTGGAGACACGCCAACAACCTTTGTTGAACAGTGTCAGCTTGTCTGGGCAAATATTCTTGCGCAGCTCGAGGCGGCTGATATGAGCGTTCACAATCTCGTTAAAGTCACCACGTTTTTGTCTTCCAGAGAGTATCGACGCGAAAATAGCATCATTCGTCAACAAATATTGGGCGAGCATACACCCGCACTCACCGTCATCATCGCAGAGATTTATGACCCTGCTTGGCGTTTGGAAATAGACGCAGTTGCCGCCAACTAGGATCATATGAGGCTTGTACCTTTTGCAAGCTCACTCAGATGATACACTCACGCCATGTCAACTTGGACAGCAAACGACATCCCCGATTTAACAGATAACGTGGCACTCGTCACCGGCGCAAACAGCGGGCTGGGCTATGAAACAAGCTTGGCGCTTGCTCGTAAAAACGCAACTGTGGTGCTAGCTTGCCGTAATTTAGACAAAGGTGAGCAGGCTAAGCAGGCAATTCTCGAGCACCTTCCCAGTGCCAAACTTGACCTGCGCGCACTTGACCTTGCCAGCTTAGCGTCTATTCGTAGTTTTGCTGAGGGTGTGAGCGCTGACTACGACCGCCTCGATATGCTCATCAACAACGCGGGCATGATTCAACCCACCCGCCAAGAGACTGCAGACGGCATCGAATTGCAATTTGGTGTTAATCACCTGGGGCATTTTGCACTTACGGGTCTGGTGCTAGACAAACTCTTAACCACAGCGGATAGTCGCGTAGTCAACGTAAGCAGTGGCGCGCACCGTATGCACCCTCAAATTGACTTTGATGACCTGATGGGTGAGCAGGAATACGGCCGCTGGAAAGCGTATGGGCAGAGCAAGTTTGCCAATATTTTGTTTACCGTCGAGTTGCAGCGGCGGCTTGCCAAACACCATGACCACAGTTGCAAAGCAGTAGCAGCCCACCCGGGTTTGTCAGTGACCAAATTTCAGCCAAATGCAACTGAGACTGCACAAACGTCGTGGCTCGAGCGCTTTTTTCTGAACAACCTCACACCTCTGCTAGGTCAATCTGCTGCCCAAGGTGCGTTGCCACAACTCTACGCGGCCACTGCTGAGGATGTGAACGGCGGCGATTACTATGGTCCCAAGTGGTTAAAGATGCGCGGCACACCCGTACTTGAACCCCCTCATGAAAATGTTCACGATGAAGCTATGGCGGTTAGGTTTTGGGAGATTTCCGCTGAGCTTAGCGGTGTTCGTTATGAGGCACTCAGCTAACCCCTAGTTCGTTTTTAGCTGATACTCACCTTTACCACGTGGTTCACAGGCTAACTCAGGTATTACCATCCCAGTTTGCTGATAGTGTGAGGCCATCAAAAAGCCGTTGTGAGCTGCGCTTAGGTTGCCTGCTGCATCTATACCGATGAGGCCGCAGGCAACCTGTTGGCTCGAGCACACATCAATCACCTCGTTCATAGCCTCACCTGCAGCTAGGCCCCGAGCGACACCTTGTCCAAACATGCGCGTTGCACCCAAGCGAATAATATCTTCACCAAAGCCTGTCGCAGACGCAGTAACGTGCGCATCTGCATAAGTTCCTGCGCCAAAAATGGCGGCGTCGCCAATGCGCCCGGGCAGTTTTTGGGGGATGCCGCCTGTAGACGTTCCCGCCACCATAAGCCCATCTGCATCAATGGCAACTGCACCTACGGTTGAGGTATTTTTGAGCCCCTCACGTAACTTAGTGTAGCTTGGCAACATCTCTTGAATCCTGCTGTGGAGGTGTTTGTTAACTGCCTCAACAATAACTTGCGCTTCAACTGACGAAGGGTCGTAATCTGGGATGCCCAAGGCCCGCGCAAATTGAGTTGCCCCATCACCAACCAGCAGCACGTGGGGTGTGCGTGTCATGACGTTAAAGGCTACATCAATTGGGTACTGCACGCGGGAAATGCCTGCCACACCGCCCAGTTGACCGTCGCTGGTGGCGAGGAATGCGTCCATTTCAATGTCACCAAAAATATTGGGGAAGGAGCCTGTGCCGGCATCAAAAACGGGGTTGTCTTCTAATACGCGAATAGCTGCCCGCACAGCGTCCATAGCCGAGCCTGTTTCTTGAAGCATCTTATAGCCTGCTGCACAGGCAGCTTGTGTACCTTCTACATGAGGGTTAATCTCGTCAATAGGTCGGTCGTGACAGCCACCGTGAACAATAACAGTAGGTAATATGGGCATAGAAAACTCCTGCTGAAAATACTGTTTCCGGTTAATTCCCTTGGGGATTAACCCGAGTAGAACGAGTAGAAAAAGACACGGATTCTGATGGGAACGAAATAAACACGTCAGGGGTTATGCAGTGGTTAATCAGAATCCGTATAAGATGATTTATCATTGCATATTAGGCACAGTTTCACGAGCCATGAACGCATCTCGCCCTAAAACTCGGTAAACTAGGCACTATGCAGGCAAGAAGAACACAGACAGCAAAAACCTCAACTAATTTTAATAAACTCCGCAAGCGGCTCGAGCGTCTCACCGGCCAAGCTATTAGCGACTACGGCATGATTGCTGATGGCGACAAGGTGATGGTTTGCTTATCCGGTGGCAAAGATTCGTATACCTTGCTGGATGTACTACTCGCACTGCGCGCCCGGGCGCCCATTCACTTTGATATTTTGGCCATGAACCTCGATCAGAAACAGCCGGGCTTTCCAGAGGATGTGTTGCCGGGGTATCTCGAGGCTAGGAATGTTCCCTACCTCATCGTGGAGCAAGATACCTACAGTGTCGTCAAAGACAAAATCCCAGAAGGTAAAACGATGTGCTCACTCTGTTCGCGGCTGCGCCGGGGTGTTATCTACCGCGTTGCCGCTGAGCAAGGCGCAACTAAAATTGCGCTAGGACATCACCGAGATGACATTTTAGAAACTTTTTTCTTAAATTTATTTTACGGCGGCCGCCTCAAAGCCATGCCCCCCAAACTCGTCAGTGATGACCGCAGCAACGTGGTCATTCGACCGCTAGCCTACGTGAGTGAGCGGGATATTGCTCGTTATGCTCGAGCGCGCAACTTCCCCATCATTCCCTGTACCCTCTGCGGTAGCCAACCCAACTTGCAACGCCAACACATCAAAACAATGCTGCAAACGTGGCACCAAACCGACCCTAAACGCCTCGACACCATCTTTCGAGCGCTTAGTCACACCTCACCGTCTCACTTGCTAGATGGCACCTTGTTTGACTTTGCAGGGTTAACAGCCAGCACACGGGTGACTGAAGGAGACACTGCCTTTGATGATGAAGCGTTTGGTGATGAAGACGGCTGTGCTGTACCCCTTCATCCTGAGGTAGGGCAGGGGTTGGCGTTAGACATGCACTAGACAAGGTGGCGTTTGGGCGTCGCCTCACTCAAACTATGTTGATACTCTAGCAACTCTAGGATTGGTCCCCCCATACTGAGTGGGC
>JBCCOX010000464.1:0-4499 GCA_039025155.1 Deinococcota bacterium
CACTAACTTTCCACTGTTCGGGTTGGTGAGTGTGCGCTTTAGGTCTTCTGGCGTAAGTGACTCGAGCAACACCGCCCAGCGAGCATGCAGTGCCGTCAATAAATCAAGGGAAACATCAATTGGCATGCTGCTGTCAGCTAAGTTAGCCCATTCACCTTCTCGGTACGGTTTTAAGGGCGGGCTATCTTCAGTAAGTGCCAACTTAAACCGCACAATGCTATTGATGTGACTATCTGCAATGTGATGTACAACTTGTCGCAGCGTCCAGCCTTCAGGACGGTAAGGTGTATCCAGTTGGCTATCATCTAGGCCACTTACTGCCTCACGGAGACGAGCTGGAGTATCTGCAATAATCTGCCGCCAGCGTGCGTGGTCAGCTTCTGTGACATGTTCAGGAAATTGGAATTTGCCAATAGGGTAGCGTAACTCATCAGGTGAGGTTGACATGCCTTTAGTTTACGTGAATCTGTGACAAATGTTGAACTCGAGTGGCTATAGACCTGTTTGTCATGTCAACATCGCTATAAAAATATCGCCATAAAATATCTCTGTAAAAATGTGGTAGCGTTCACCCTAGCGCAGATCATCAGCAGGTCATGACAGATACACGCGCTATCACCTTGTACAGGAGGCTCACAAAATGATAGACACAACCTCACTTCTTGTTTTTGTTGCCGCAGCACTAGCACTCCTAGCTGCACCCGGCCCAGCGGTGTTGTATATCGTGGCGCGGAGCCTCGAGCAAGGCCGCCTCGCGGGGTTTGTCTCTGTGTTGGGCGTTGCCAGTGCCTCGCTGATGCATACCCTCTTTGCAGCATTAGGTATTTCTGCGCTGCTGATGCAAAGTGCGCTTGCGTTTAGCGCTGTGAAGTACATGGGTGCTGCCTATCTCATCTATCTGGGTGTTCGCAGGTTATTAGACCCTGTGAAGGTTAGCAGCACGCAAACGGTCACGCCCATGAAGCTTCCTAAAATTTTTATGCAGGGGTTTGTTGTCAACCTATTTAATCCCGAAACGGCGCTGTTCTTTTTAGCGTTTTTACCGCAGTTTGCCAGCCCCGAGCGCGGCGCTATCGGCCTACAGATTATTGTACTGGGATTTATCTTTACGAGCTTGGCCATTATGAGTGATGGGCTTTATGCACTCGTTGCAGGTACTGCCCGGCAATTGCTAGCGGGTAATGTAATTGCTGCTAGGGTACAAAAGTATTTGGCAGGAACAACCTATATTGCCTTGGGTGTGACGGCTGTGTTTACCGGGAACAGCCGCAGTGAATAAGGTGGTTTTCTGAAGCTTTACGTTTTGGGCACGGGTACGCCTATTTTGGATGCTCAACGGCCGGCGACAACCTCGCTGCTGATTGATCATGCAGGTGTAAATCTGCTGGTGGATGTGGGCCGGGGAACGACGATGCGGTTGCTCGAGCACGGCCTCACTCCTACCGACCTAGACGCCATCTTTGTAACCCACCACCACTACGACCACATCTGCGACCTCGGTGAGGTGATGTTAACCGGGTGGCACAACGGACGCACTGCGCCGCTAGCTATTTACGGGCCGCCCCGAACCGCGCAGATTGTTGACGCTTTACTAACCCAAGTGTTTGCCCAAGACATCATGTTTAGTCATGTTTTGGCAGCAGATACGCCAGATATTCGTAGCATCATGCAAGTTACCGAGATTGCGCCAGAAAACGTTGCGGATTGGCAGCTTGCGGGTACAACTTGGCAGATGACAGCAGGGCTAGTAAACCACGGCAATAGTTTGGGCTTGCCTGTAAGCCAATGGTGTTGCTTGGGCTATAAGTTCAAGACCGCAGATACAACCCTTGTTATAGCTGGGGATGCCGTTGCCAATGACGACCTCATCACATTTAGTCAGCGCGCAGACGCACTAGTGATCTCCTGTTATTTGAGTGAGCAAGAAGTCCGTGATATGAATGCCGAACAGCTCAGTGAGCACGTTATTGCCAGCTCTCATCAGGTAGCTAGGTTAGCAACTGAGGCGCGTGTCAACAAGCTTATCCTCACGCACTTTCGCACAAAATCCGCTAAGCTTATGGCAGCCTTAGCTGAAGAAGTTGCCGCTGTATTTTCAGGTGAGGTGATCCTTGCTGAAGAATCTATGGGTATCTCTTTAGAGGCATAAATATGCGTATTTTGGCGCTTTGCACCCACAACTCAGCGCGCAGCCAAATGGCTGAAGGCTGGTTACGGCACTACGCTCACGAGCTTGGGCTCGAGGCTGAGGTTGCGTCTGCTGGAACCGAAAAAACACGGGTCAAGCCAGATGCTATTACGGTCATGGCCGAAGTCGGCATCAACCTAAGTCAGCACACGTCCAAAACGCTCTACGACCTACTTAACCCGTGGCAGTTTGATGTGGTTATGACCGTGTGTGACAGTGCTAACGAAGCCTGCCCTACGTATCCAGCTAGCACAACCCGCTTACATGTTGCATTTCCTGATCCGTCTGGGCAATCACTTGATACGTGGCGAACCGTCCGTGATGACATTGGTAAAACATGTCACAGGCTCATCACCTTGCTTAATCGCAGAGAGCTCATCACCGAAGCCCGTTTGCAGGCGAGTCTCTTAAGCTCGAGCCCCACATCACAAGGTTGATCTTGATGATAACTGTACGCTGACGCAACTGAAATAATCCCATCAGAATCTAAACTAAATACATGTCCTTTCAAAGTGCTGATACTAGCGGGCTCTCAAGCGATGTCACCTCCAAAGCGATGTTTCGCATTGGCGACTTTTCGCGGCTGGCTCAGGTGAGCGTGCGGACGTTACGGCACTACGACGAACTCGAGCTACTACTCCCTGCTCATGTAGACGACCTCACCGATTACCGTTACTACAGCATTGAGCAACTCCCGCAGCTTCACCGCATTGTGGCCTTAAAAGACATGGGCTTTTCGCTCAAAGAAATTGCTGAGCTGGCCCAGCAAGATGTTGAGCTAACTGACCTCAAGCACATGCTGGCGCAAAAACAAGCTGAGGTCAGTCAGAAAATAGCAGCGGAACAAGCGCGCTTAAAACGCTTGGCAGCAAGCTTGGCGCAGCTCGAGCAGGCAGACACTGCCCCTAGCTATAACGTGACCCTGAAAAAGGTAAGTCCCTGTAAGGTTTTTTCCAAACGCTACACCGTGCCCCATCTTATGGAGATGCACGCTTACTGTTCACAGTTTTATACTGAACTTTACGAGGTCATTTACGCCCAAAACTTAACCGTGATTGCGCCCGAATTTACCTTATTTCACACCGACGGGTACTTGCTCGAGGACATTGATGTGGAAGTCTGTGCGGTGCTAGATAGCGAGAGTTTTGACAAACTGCAACTTCCCGACGAAGGCAGTTTTAGCGTGCATCAGGTAGATGGTGCTAAAACAGTTGCCAGCATCGTATTCCAAGGGCACTACCACGACATTCCACAAGTAGGCGACGCGCTTATTTTGTGGGCGGGCAGTAGCGGCTACCACAGCGTGGGTGCGGCCCGCGAAGTTCACCTTTCTGGCCCAATTGTAGAAACGGGCAAAGCTGACCCGGTTGTGATTGAACTGCAAGCGCCTGTGGCGGCGCATCCGTTTTAGTTGGGTGAGGCTGGGCTCGAGCTAGCTGCGTCTGAAGCAGCCACCACCGGAGCCTGCTGGCTATAGCTAGGTGGGTCGTCCACGTAGATGATGGCATTGCCCCGGTAAGCTGGGCGGGTCAGTAAATAATCTTCTAAAATGACCTTAGTTAAGGATACAACAGGCACAGCAATTAACGCGCCGATGAGTCCCAACAAGCCAGCCCCTGCCAAAATAGATAACAAGACCGTCACCGGGTGCAAGTTGGTCGAGCGCGACAAAATCATGGGGGATAGCACGTTGCCCTCGAGCTGGTTGGCAATCAAAAACACCAAAATAGCCAGCACTGCGGTTAAAGGACTCACGGTAAGTCCTAGTAAAGCCGCCGGAATGGTGCCAATAATAGGTCCCAAATAGGGAATAACATTAAATACGGCTGCCAAAAAGCTAATGGCGAGTGCAAGTGGCACACCAATAATCGACAGCCCAATCCAGACCATAATGCCTAAGATGACTGCAATAAGTAACTGCCCGCGCAAGTAGCCACCAATCGTACGGTCTGCTTTGCTCATAATGTCTTTGTACAGCGGGCGGTAACGCAGCGGCACATAACGCTTAAACGAGGTTGTGAGCTTGCGGTAGTCAAACAAAAAGTAAGCGCTAGCAACCAAAATCAAAAAGACCTGTAAAGTTGTCGCAAGAATATTGGCAACACCGGACAAGAGCACTGTGCCGCCATTACTCAAAAAGTTTTGTAAGGTTGTGTTAATGGCTTCGGCAGTTTGTTGTAAAAACGAGCCAATGGTGGTGCGGGCAAGTTCAGCAATGTCCACACCTTCTTCGGTTTGTTCAGGGGTGAAGGGCTCGAGCATAAAGTCAGGCAAGTTGGTGAGCAAGCCTTCAAACCACACACTCCCCCGC
>JBCCOX010000465.1:0-4489 GCA_039025155.1 Deinococcota bacterium
AAGTTATTTTGGAAGCTAAGCGCCTCCTCACCCATACAACACTTTCTGCTGCTGAGGTAGGCTACCAGCTCGAGTTTGATGACCCCGGCTATTTCAATAGGTTTTTTAAACGAGAAGCTGGTCTAACCCCTGCCCAATTTCAAACTCGCAGTTTAGAAAAGTACAAGTTTTGCTGAGGGATTGTTCTTCCATCACGTTTTGATACCCCATATCCTAAATTTGTGTTGCCTAGGTATACGCCAATAGCTGTACGCCAATAGCTGTACGCCAATAGGCAATAAACTCTCAAAAAGGATGTGCGGCATGAAAAAGTTGTTGTGTACGTTTGTAACCGTGAGCTTAGCCAGTGTTGTGTTGAGCACGGGTCTCGCCCAGACACCCGTCCAGATCAACATCACCAATACGATTCAGGGGGCGTTTACAGACAATGCAGAAGTGCCCTTTGGTCAGGATGTTGGCTATCAGGAAATCGCGGGTGGGCTCGAGCTAGACGACACCACCACCGAATTTGTCTACGACATTGCCGTAACCGAAACAGGTCTAAGCCTCACCTGGGTCAGCAATGAAAACAATGACCAGCTCGCTAGGGTCATTGAAGAAGGCACCTTTGACCGTTACTACATTCGCTTTGACCAGCCCGTGCTGGCAGGTGCAAGTGTTGTGGGTACGGCAAGTCTTGTTCCAGACATCATCAGCATGAGTGCGTCAGAACTGGTGATTCAAGTTGGTCCTGGTATGGAAGTAGGGCCGGGCTTTGATGCTGAACTTGTCTTTGAGCTTGCTGACACCAGCGCTGCAACTCCTGTTCACATGACGATTAAAAATACCTTTCAAGGTAGCTTTTCAAACAACATCGAAGTTCCATTTGGCAACAACAGCAGCATGGTTTTAGCTGACAGCATGCATTTGGACAGCAGTTTGACAGCGTTTGTGTACGACGTTCGCATTAATGACGGCACGCTCAGCATGGCTTGGATTAGTAACGAAGATAACGACCAACTCGCCAGAGTCCTTGAAGAAGGTACGTTTGACCGCTACTACATCACTTTTTCCGAAGATATTTTGAATGGCGCAAGCGTCAACGCTGCGTCTATCTTATCGCCTAATATTACGTCGGTCACAGCTAACAGTTTGCTGATAGAAGTAGGCGCAGGTATGCAGGTTGGCCCGGGTCAAGACATCACTATTGATTTAGATATTGAAAGCAGTGCTATGGCCAATATGGCAAGTGGAGGCATGATGCAAAACGCAGTTATAGAAGTCATCAACTTTCGGCTATTAGAAGGTGTTACAGAAGACCAGTTTTTGGAACTCAACACCTACATGGAAACGACGTATGTTTCACAACAACCCGGCTTTATCTCACGGGAAACCTCAGTAACAGAAGCAGGTGACTGGCAAATTAATGTCCACTGGCAAACCATGCAAGACAGTGAGCAATCTATGGCTGGTTTTAATGATGCTGACGGTGCTGAGGCTTTCTTTGCACTCATGCAGATGGATACTCTTACGCTTTTGCACCGCTTTGTAAAGTAAAACTAACGTAAATTTCTGAGCGATTGAACTTGCCCTTGATGATCTATATACATGTTCATCAAGGGTCTTTGTGAAGGGAAGCGTCATGGGTCAAAAACTAGACAACGCCAAAAACCTCTACTTAGAAGGCATTCGTGATGGGAACGCTCGAGCCGCCGTCACCAAATACACAGGCGCACGCTACACCCAACACAGCACCGGTGTAAGAGACGGCGTCGAGGGTTTTGTAGAATTTTTTGAGCCGTTTATTGCCAGAAATCCCAAGCGCGACATTCAGATTGTGCGCGGCTTTGAAGACGGGCAATACGTCTTTTTGCAGGCCTATCAAAGCCTCAATGATGGCGAAGCCCAGTGGGTCACAACCGACTTTTTTGATACTGATGAAGACAATAAAATCATCGAACACTGGGATGTTATTGCTGAATATTCTGCCAAGACACCCTCTGGGCATACGTCAGTTGATGGTGCAACTGAGATCACAGATTTAGATAAAACAATAGAAAACAAAACCTTAGTTCGCGGTCTCATTGAAGACGTACTTATGCGCCAAAACACAAAGAATATTGATAACTATGTCTCTGCAGAGACCTACATTCAGCATAACAAAGACGTAGAAGATGGACTTGATACCTTCAAAGCACTTGCCCTAGCTGACTATAGTCCATTGGTTTATCAAGAGATTGTTTTGATGGTTGGACAAGGTAACTTTGTGGCCGCACTCTGTAAAGCAACGTGGGAAGGTGCACCTTATGCACAGGTTGATCTATTCCGACTAGAAGACGGCTTGGTTGTTGAACATTGGGATAACGCTGAACCTATTCCACCAGAAAATGAGTGGGCCAATAGCGGGAAGTTCTAACGAGGTCAAGCCAGACATCTCAGCACAAGATGAGTAATGGCATTGCTTGATGACCAAACACGAAATACAACAACGTAAATGCCTCGAGCCACCGTTGCTAAGCTACCCGCATCCATCGGCTCGAGGCATACCGTCACGTGTTCTTTTTAAGCTGCAGACCCAGCTCGAGACATGACCATCTTAGTTTTCCAGCGCCCTGAACGAAACCGTAGCAGATAAGCTAAGGCAAGCCCTGCAAGGTAGACCATGGCACTTGCCCAAGCACCTCTGATGCCACCCTCGAGCGGAAAGATGAGTACATAAGCAAGGGGTAAAAAGATGCCCCATGCCATAAACAAGCGCATTAACATGGTGTATGTTGTGTCGCCTGCACCGTTGAGTGAGCCGCCCAGCACAAACGCCGCCGCATTAAAAACTTGGTATAGTGCCACCAAACGCAAAATAGCAACACCAGCCTCAATCACGCGCATATCTTTGCTATAAAGCGACATTAAAAAGGTGGGAGCAATCAGGTAGCTTAGGCCAGCTATGCCTAACAACACCATCGCCATGATTGTAGCGCGGTAGCCCACACGCTCGGCATTTTGTGAGTCTTGCGCACCAAGGTACTGCGCCACAAGGCTCGAGCTTGCTTGGGCTACTGCAATCCCCACCGTGAATGAAATGCTCATAAATTGTAGGGCGATGTTGTTTGCGGCCAGAATCTCTGTCCCTAAACGTCCAATCAAGGCAAAAAAAGCCGCAAACGACGAAACCTCAATAAAATCGCCCAAACCCATAGGTAAACCTGTTGCCAATACGCGGCGTAAATCAGGCACAGAGCTACGCCGCGCTCGCCGGGTGTCATAGCGACGATGAACTTGGGGCCGACACAGTAACCAAGCACTTACTAGCGCAACAACCAAATTTGCAAGCACCGTTGCAAACGCTGCTCCTGCCACACCCCACACAGGAAAACCCAGATTGCCTAGGACAAAAAGCCAGTCCAGCACAATATTCACTGCTACCTGTAACCATGCTAGTAACATAGGAGTACGGGAATCACCACGACCCACTAAAAATCCCCAGACCACACCGCTAAACATCACAAGGGGTATCTCTATGGCCCGAATCCGTAAATAGCGCGTACCTAGCAGCAACACATCGGGACTATCTGCGGGTGCCATCAACCGAAAGATAGCGCTAAACACCCACGGCAAGCTTAATGCGAGCAAGGTTAGCCATAAAATGACGTTGATAACGTGCCACACTGCTTCACCTACTTGGGCATCATCCCTTGCACCATGCGCGCGTCCTACAAAGATCACACTGCTGTTTGCAGTGGAACGAAACAGTAGCATAAGGGCAAAAAATAAAACCCCAGCTAGTCCCACAGCACCCACTGCAGATGTACTCACCCGCGACACAAAAAAGGTATCGGTTACACCCAGCAGGGTATAAGAAAGGTTTTGAAGGATAAGCGGCCCCGCCAATAACCCTAGCTTTTGAGTGAGTCCTGTACGCGCAAAGAATAGCTTAGGCATAAACGCCTCCAAGAGTATGCTTGCCTTTTGATATTGCCAACGAAGAAATTAATGAATATGGGACAACTTATTCAAGGCGGTTGTCATGGCTTCAGGGAAACCGAGTCCGCCGTGACCAGCATCTTCTAAGACAACTAAATCACTACGAGACCATGCTTTGTGCAATTCCCAAGCAATATCCAAAGGCCCTGAGATGTCGTAACGTCCATGAATAAGCACTGCTGGAATATGATTAATTGAAAGTATATTGGCCATGATTTCGCCATCTTGTAAAAAACAGGTGTGACGCCAATAATGGGTGACTAAGCGCGCAAACACCATGCGAAATTCAGGGTCTTGATAGCGCGGATTAGGTTGCCAACTCGGCATTAACGACACATGCGTATCTTCCCACAAACACCACTCATACGCAGCACGTTCGCGTACATCAGGATTGGGGTCAGCTAATAAGCGCACGTAACCAGCAGCAATATTGCCATATCTCTCATCTTCAGCTAACAATGCTGTAAACCGCTCCCACTCACGTGGAAAAAGTCTGCCCATGTCGTGGGTTATCCACCTTACTTCTCGT
>JBCCOX010000466.1:0-4467 GCA_039025155.1 Deinococcota bacterium
CAACAATGTTTTAGCCGTTGCAAACTACGGCACTGGCAATGTCGCACTCTATACGCTTGCAGATAATGGCAGTCTTGAGACGCTTAAAGATACCGTTCAAAACACAGGCTCGAGCGTCAACCCAGCACGTCAAGAAGGCCCCCACGCCCACGCAGTTGCGTTTGACGCTAGCAATACCTATTTGTTTGTGACGGATTTAGGAACAGATCAACTCAAGACTTATCATATTGCTGATGAAGAATTGAATGAACTGGCTGTACTTGATATACCTGCTGGTAGTGGCCCGAGGCACATGGCATTTCACCCAAGTGAACCTGTGGTATTTGTGATTAACGAATTAAGCTCGAGCGTCAGCGTCTTACAGGTAGATGGTCCTGATTTGCAACTCTTATCAACAACCTCAACCTTGCCCGAAGGTACAACTATCGAAAATACCTGCGCCGCCATCCGCGTACATCCGAACGGGAAGTTTGTCTGTGCGTCTAACCGAGGACATGACAGCATCACCGTATTTGCGTTTGATAGCGTGAGTAAGGGGCTCGAGCCTATTCAAGTTATTCCTAGCGGCGGGCAGACCCCACGTGAGATTAATCTTGATCCCAGCGGAACTATCTTAGTTGCAGCCAATCAAGACAGTGACAGCCTTGTTAGTTTTTGGTGCAACGCGCAAACAGGGCATTTGACGCCGACAGGTGAGGTGCTCGAGGTAGGTACACCTGTGTGTACTGTGATGCTGTAGAGCGACATCTGTTGATCAATAAGCTGATAGCTAGAACGTATACCTATTCAATTTCTGTGTATTAAAAAGCATCATCTATTTCTCTGTAACGTATTAGCAGTTCAATCTAGATAGCCAGAACTACATCAGCTTTATATCCATCTTTACGATAGTGACGTCAGTTTTAGGAACAGATAAATGGAATTTTGGCCAACAGTTGACCGTATGCGTGTAATTCTTGATAAACTAAGCTTACGCGCCTTAAATACGTATTGAGGTCGAGACAAAGGAGCTTATTTGTGAAATGCGTAAAACTATACATCACGATATGTTTACTTAGTTTGCTAGTTAGCGTAAGTTTGGCTCAAGGAGAACTAGTCATCGTCCGTCCATCTGACCCGGTCTCGCTAGATGCCAACCTCGAGACGACCGCACCCGGTGCATGGGTTTACGGCAATGTCATCGAACCGCTCATCACGCTTGGGCCAGACATGGAAATTGAGCCACGCCTTGCGACTAGTTGGGAGTTTGTGTCACCAGAACGGTTGCGCTTTACCTTGCGCGAGGGCGTGACATTTCATGATGGTACGCCCTTTAACGCTGAGGCCGTCAAGTTCACCTGGGACAGAGCCATTAACGCCGACCCACCCGGGCGCTGGAAAAGCTTAGCGGGCCCCGTTGCCAGTGTTGAGGTAGTAGATGACTTCACCGTGGATATTGTGGCAGAACGCGCCTACGGGCCGCTCCTTTTAACCACAACGATGATTTACACCGGCGTGGTAAGCCCCACTGCCGTTGAGGCATCTGGAGAAGACTACGGGCGCAATCCTGTGGGAACGGGACCCTTTAAATTTGTCGAGTGGCGTACTAATGACCGCGTGGTGCTCGAGGCTAATGACGACTACTGGCGCGGCCGCCCATCCCTTGACCGGGTTGTGTTCCGGGTTGTTCCTGAAGAAGGCGCGCGCATGCTGGCGCTTCAATCTGGTGAAGCGCAAATGGTCTTAAAACCCGCCCCCGCAGATTTGGCTGGGCTCGAGCAAAACCCCGACTTCAGTGTTTACTCGGCCACCGGACTGCGCGTATTTTACTTGGGCTTTAACCTGGGCCTCTCACCCACGGACGATCCCCTTGTGCGCCAAGCTATTGCACATGCAGTTAACGTGCCGCTACTGGTTGAAGGTGTATTGGAAAATGCCGCCACCATTCCAACGAGCGTGATTGCTCCCGGCGTGCTTGGTTACAGTGATATGAACCTGGATGAGCTTTACCCTTACGACCCTGCTGCTGCTATTACCTTGTTAGAAGAAGCAGGTTACACCCAGAACGGTGATGGACTCATGGAACGTGACGGTGAACTCCTCACCTTGCGGATGCTCCCTGCGGCTGGGCGCTACCTCAAGGACCGCGAAATTGCCGAAGTGCTGCAAGAGTTTTTGCGTCAGGTGGGCATCACTGTCGAGCTAGATATTTTTGAGTGGGCGACTACCTTCACCGAACTGCGCGAGCCAGATTTGCAGTACCACATGTTTAGCTTTGGCTGGCTCACCACCACGTCAGACGCCGACTACACCATGTTTTCTAATTACCGCTCCGACCAGTTGCCGCCAGATAGCTGGAACTCGTGGCGCTATGCTAATGACCGTGTAGATGAGCTTCTTACGGACGCCCGGGCTAGCGTAGACACAGCCGAGCGTGAAGGCTTTTATGCCGAAGTACAAGAAATCCTCGCTGACGACCTGCCTGCGTTGCCCCTCTACAACACCATTGAAGTGATGGTGACTTCAGCAGATGTGGAAGGTTTTGTGCCTCACCCAATCGAATACAACCTCGACCTCTATCCCATCACGTTAAGTGGCGAATAAGGCTTAATTTTACTAAGTCATGGGCTAGGCCGCGTGCCTAGCCTGTTTTTTCTTGGGATGGTGGCGATGTTGATGTCTACTATAAAGACACATCCATTTACGTTGAGGGCATCAAAATACAGGTATATGAACACAGAACCTATCATTGATGGCTGTGTCACGTCTAAATTCGAGGATGTCGATGTGGTTGAGCCGTCAAGTTACTATGAAAGTATTGTTTCGATATTGTATTGCTGTCAATTTTCATAAATGTGTCTTTTATACCAAATCCGGTTGATTCCCAAAGGAATTAACCCCTGCCAGAGCAGGTAAGATACATTACGAAATCCGCGCTGGACGAGATGATGCCTTTAGGCATTATTCGGTATATAAGCGGATTTCGTATTAGAGCATCACGCTCAATATTCAAGCGATGATGTTGGCAATCCGCCTCGAGCCTCACCCATATAAAACTAGGTGATAACGTGCTGGTCTATTTAATCAAGCGACTTTTGTTAACCATTCCAATTACACTGGGCGTCATCTTGATTGTTAGTTTGAGTTTTGAACTCATTCCAGGTGACCCGGTGGCGCTCATGTTAGGTGAATTTGCCTCAGCAGAACTCATTGCAGAAACGCGCACAGCTCTAGGCTTAGATCAACCCTTTTGGCGGCGCTATGTAGCTTACATTGGCGACCTTGTACAAGGTGATTTAGGGCGTTCAATCAAAGACAACCGCCAAGTGAATGAGGTGATTGGGGAAACGCTGCCTGCTACCTTGCAACTTGCCGGGGCTGCGCTGGTTATTGCAGTTGGTGTCGGCATCCCCTTAGGTGTTGCTTCAGCCGCGCGCCCAAATTCGATTTTGGACGGGTTGGTGCGCATTTTGTCGCTAGCAGGGTTATCTATGCCAGTGTTTTGGACGGGACTCGTGTTTATTGTGGTGTTTAGCGTGCAACTTGGCTGGTTTCCGGTAGCTGGGCGCGATACGTGGCGGCATCTTGTCTTGCCTGCAACCACGTTGGCACTCCCGTCGGTAGCTATTTTGGCACGTTTGACCCGCTCGAGCCTCCTCGATGTCCTCCAAGAAGACTACGTGCGCACCGCCAAAGCCAAAGGTATCAGCAGTCGCACCGTCCTCTACAAACACGCTCTACGCAGCGCCCTTATTCCCGTAGTAACTGCATTGGGCTTGCAATTGGGGCAAATGTTGGGCGGCGCGGTACTCACAGAAACCGTCTTTGCTTGGCCCGGTCTAGGGCGGCTTACCGTGTTTGCCATCTTCAACCGAGATTTTGTGTTGGTGCAGGGTATTGTTTTGATACTTGCACTTATTTATGTGCTGGTGAACTTGCTGGTTGACTTGTCGTATGGGCTTATTGACCCAAGGGTGAGTTATCAATAATGGCGACAACAGCGGCATCCCCTAAGACAACAGCAACCACGACGACATCTGCTAAACAAGTTAACGCTTGGCAGCGGTTTCGGCGCAATCAATTGGGACTTGCCGGGGCGGTCATTGTGCTTTTACTGATTGTGATGGCCCTAACAGCACCTTGGCTTGCACCGAACGACCCTGCTGAGCAAAGTTTGCTCAACCGGCGGCAACCGCCGAACGAAACCTATCTGCTGGGTACGGACGAGTTTGGTAGAGATATTCTCTCGAGACTTCTCTACGGCGCACGCTACACCTTGTTAATTAGTGTTAGTTCAGTTGGCATCGGGCTTATTATTGGCGGGAGTTTGGGCTTTATTGCGGGTTATGTAGGCGGGCTCACCAGCGGCATCATTATGCGGCTTATGGATTTGCTGCTTGCCTTTCCGTATTTGCTGCTGGCCATCATGATTGTGAGCGCGCTAGGACCGGGTGTGCGCAACACTATTGTGGCGATTGGTATTTGGAC
>JBCCOX010000467.1:0-4461 GCA_039025155.1 Deinococcota bacterium
AGTTAAGTCATTGGTTGAATTTGTGTTGCTCGAGTGCGTCATGCTTGAGCGTGCATCATGTTTGAGTATGCATAGCGGCAATATCTTCAGACAACATATAACTATAAACGTCTCCTAGTTAAGGTCTTAAGCTAAACACCAATCCTATAAATCAACTCTACAAATCAATACTACAAATCAACACTATCAGCTAAGGGTAGTCAAAGTATCTTGTGTACAGCTTAGAGGGATCACGAGCTGTTTACCGTCGAAAACATTACCCAAGCAGTGGATAGCAGGGCATCATGATTGCTACCCGCGTGAGCAAGACGCAGAAAGCAATTACTTATACCAAAGTGAGGTGTGATAAAGACGCTCTTTGCACGCCCAATATGCTAGGTTACATTTAGTCATGGATGATTCGTCCCCTGCTCGGCTCGAGGCCGCCACAACGCAACCGCAACGCATTTTGATTACAGGTGGTTTAAGAAGCGGTAAATCGCGCTATGCAGCCCGGCTTGCCAAGCACTTTGCTGGTGATGAGGTGAGTTACATCGCTATGTTAGCCGCCAGTGACGAAGAGATGCTTTGGCGGCTTGACGGCCATCGGGCCTATCATCCAGCAGCGTGGCAGATGCTTGCCCACCACATTAAACCGCGTGATGCTATTAGCAAAGCTAAGCATCAGGTTATTGTACTTGACAGTTTGACTGGGTGGGTGGCTAATCTGTTGCTCGAGCACGAAGTGAGCGGCGAAGCTGCCGCGCTAGATGCGGTGACCCGTGAATCAGATCAGTTTTTATCTCTACTTCAAGCGCTTGACAAAACAGTTATTCTTGCGACCAACGAAGTTGGCCTTGGCGTCCTGCCATCAACGCCGCTAGGGCGTTGGTTACGCGAAGCCCTTGGCGACGTTAATCAACGCTTAGCCGCCATTTGTGACGCCGTAGCAGTGGTCACCGTGGGTATTCCTCAATGTATAAAAGGAAACTTGCCTGAGGTGTAGGTTTGTCTGTTCAGCTCGTCTCAACTAGCTGAGCGCAGACCCACTTTATTACCTTCCGTATCTCTAAAAAGCGCTGCAAAGCCATATTCTCCTAGGGGCGTTTTGGCTAAAAGAACCTTGCCGCCGGCATCTTCAACGCGGTCAAGCACCTCACTCAGGTCTTCGCCACCAGCTAAATAGACCAAACTACCCACATCTGCTGGCTGATAGCCAAGCTGCATATTTTCAACCAATGCACCACCAATGCCATTATCACTAACACCACCAATGCTATTATCACTAACTAAGTGCCCCACACGCCCTTGATTGACAGTAACAATATCAATACTGATGTTGAGGATTGTCTCATAAAACTTAGCGGCACGATCCATGTTGGTAACAGGAATCTCAAACCAAGCGACAACATTTGTGACAGGATGTGTGGGCATGTTGAAACCTCCAAGATAAAGCTAGCTATGTTCAGGTGTCGCTTGCTCCGTTAGCTGTGTTCGTGCCAAGTAGCCTCCCAAAACGTGGGCAGGTACAAGGATGAGTAAAAAATGCTGTGATACCAAAGTGGTGCAACATCAAAAAATTGCACGGCCACCCCAAGCCCAACGATAACCTGCAACGCACTAAGGATAAAAGCGGCATGGACTGTTTTGGCAATGCGTGTTGTTAAGTAACCTGCCAATAGCGACACAATGGTTGCCGTTACAAGATTAACGACGAAAGGCATTAGCCCTAACGCTTGACCATCATCCCTATACCACTGCGGAAACCCTACCCGAAACAAAGCGTTAGCTGTTAACCAAAGCACTGTCCACAGCAAAAACCCTGCTGCTACAGCGCCACTACGTCTGAGCATGTCGAGTTGAGGGATATTGAGCTGAAGGATGTTGAGCTGCAGGATATTGAATTAAAGGATGTTGAGCCTGGAATCTTGTAAGGTCTAGCATGACTGTCTATTGTGCGTGTTAAGCTTTTCGTAATGAAAGACAGTATTTTGAAAAGAGATTGGCACGTTGTAACTGACCCTAAAGCTGCTGACACCTTAACAGACCCTAAAAAGTACTATTATCTTGCGCCGTTTATGCGCTGTGAGCACAGCCTGAGTGAGGCTGCGCGCGCTCTAGGCATGAAAGCTAACGCGCTGTTTTATCAAGTGAAACGGCTCGAGCAGCTTGGGCTTATTCGGGTTGTGCGCACGGTCAAACGTCAAGGACGCGCCAGCAAGGTTTACCGTGCGGTTGCGCAGCGGTTTGTGATCCCCTTTACGCATACCTCCGCCGAGAGTATGGCAGCAGCCATGTACGCCATGCGCGAACCCAGCAATAGAAAAATTACAGCGAACTACCTTAAAGCACTACAAGAACACCACAAGCCTTTTGGATTATGGTTAACCCTTACGGGCGATGATCTTATTGACATGGTCTATGCACCGCTTGAGTCCGAACAGTGGCCTAACCTAGACCACTTAGCAAAGCCAGATTTTCCAGCGGTGTTTTCTAAATATGCCAATATTCCTTTAGATATTGACACAGCTAAAGACATACAACGTGAGCTCATAACGCTGTTTGAAAAAGCTCGAGCAAATACACAGGCAGGTAAAACGCGCTACCTTTTGAACTTTTCGATTGTCCCTTTGGATAACTAATATTGCATGACCAAGATAGAAGTACTCTATCAAACATAACTGATACGGAGACGCCTACCGTTAATGTCTTGATGGACGTTAACGTCTTGATAGACAGCGAAAGTTGACAAATTTATCATCTGCGATAGTCAAAGTTGTTTAGGTGCAGGTACTCAAACCAAACTCATCACTACACTGAACACCTCAAAAACAATCTCTAATGTGGTTTTTTAAGATTATTCTTTATTGTAAAATAAAATTATTGAGATAGCATATATAATGCTGCGCATGTGACTACTGTGGTCATCCACAAATAGTCACTACAACAAACACCACATCACTTATACATAATGCGGTGCTTGCTAGCTATCAAACTAAGCTTAGGTTGAAACTGCTACTGGAATTTAAGAATATTGATAGGATGCCGTCACGGCGTAGTCACTAAGTACGTTGTGGTCGTAGTTGTAATGACCGCGCGTGCCGCTAATGACACCCTCAGCGCGCATTTCACCAAGTAAAGCAGTGGTCGTTTCGCGGGCTGCACCCACCATCGCCGCAAAATTTTCGTGGGTGAGTGGCAGGGTGATATGGACATGATTGTCTTCAGAAACATTACCAAAACGGTGTCCTAGGCGCAAAAACATACGCGCTAAGCGGGCGCTTACAGGCAGTTCACTGTCTTCGATAGTTTCACGTAAGTGGCTCAGTTGGCTACCTGCAGCAAGATGAAGGTCATCTTTCACAGCCTCATCTAGTTCAGCTGTGTCTATAGTGCTTACAGCTACGTGCGGGCTTAAGACTTCAGCGCTGTCTTGGTAAGTTGCCTGCAAGCCAATCGCACCAATGTAGTCGCCGGGGCCAGCTAGCGCGGTAATGCGTTCGTGACCGTTGAGCAGGTGCAAGCTTTGCTTGACCAAGCCTTCTTCGAGGCGAAACACGTACTCAGCGGGGTCGCCAAGTGTGTAAAGGACATCACCTTTTACGAGATTGCGGCGAGGATAATTGTAGGCCTCGGCTCCGGCAGGAGGACGGGCATCCACACGGGTATCCACACGGGTGTCCACTGCATAAATGCCGGTATCAAAAGAAGAGGTCATAGAAAGTATTATACGGCGCTAGCGTTCCATAGGCGTGTTCCACCCTGCACAATAAGTGGCTTGGCTAGCACCATCAAAACCTCACGGCTTCCTCATGGAGTTGTCATAATTAAGGGGGTGTTGTATTGAGATTGATGGCTATGCTCGAGGCATCTATGCCCTTGCCCCAGTTTATATACCCCCAGTTCATACAAAGTGTAGATAGTGCAGGTAGACATAATACAGGTAGGATAGGCTCGAGCCACACATTCCTAGATGACACCATCCTAGACGACACTATCATCTGGCAAGATAACCTCATAGCAAGATAACCTCAGCATAATAACCCCAATGTACTTGATTACCTCAATGTACTTGCAGCCTCTAACACCTGTGTCCAGCACCTAGGTTCAACACCTATATCCAACAAACACATCCAAAGTCAACAAGCACGATAAGATAATTTACGAAAGTGATACAGCATCACAAGAAGCATAGTAAAAAGCATCATGATGAAAAACTATCACCCTAGAAAGAAGGTATGTATGATGCAAACCACCCCCTTTCAACATTGGATCAACAACCAGCAGGTCAGTAGCGAGCACAGCTTTGCATCAATAAGTTCTAACGACCAGCAGGACGTCATCGGTTATTTTCCAGAAGCTACCAAAGCCCAAGTTCAAGAGGCCTGCCGGGCTGCTAGGGCAGCAGCAGCAAGTTGGGCAAAGCTTCCTGCGCCCGTTCGTGGTGAAATGATTGGCAACATGGGTGCGGCCATCAGCCGA
>JBCCOX010000468.1:0-4459 GCA_039025155.1 Deinococcota bacterium
AAGCTGCTCACACTGCTAGTCTAACACTTTGAAACTGTGCTTCTTTGTGAAGGCTTATTAAACAATCTCTACCGCACACTCACCCCCTCAGCTTGGTATGATAAATACCTGAAGGAGAGGTAATTCATGCAAAAATTTGTAAAAGCTTTCACGTTAGCCGCCTTGGTTCTTATGGGAACAGGCATGGCGCAAGACTTTGTCATGGGCATCAACTTTGATGCCGGCGGTAAATTTGACCGCTCGTTTAATGAAGGCACCTGGCGCGGGATGGTGCGTGCCATTGAAGAGCTAGAAAGTAGCTACGATATTGAACTTCTAGAGTTTGAAGGCACGCCAGATACCTCCGCCCAAGGTTTGCGCAACATGGCGGGTGAAGGCAGCGAGCTTATTGTGGCTCCCGGCTTTGCGCAGGCAGATGCAATTACAAGTGTCTCGAGTGAGTTTTCAGATACCAGCTTTGTAATTATTGACGCGGTGGTAGACGCACCCAACGTGCGCAGCGTGGTCTTTAAAGAGCACGAAGGTAGCTACGTGGTGGGCTACTTGGCAGGTACCCTAAGTCAAACTGGCGTGGTGGGCTTTGTGGGCGGCATGGACATTCCGCTCATTCGTAAATTCAACCTTGGTTACGAAGAGGGCGTGATGGCTGCTTGCCCAGATTGTACGGTTATTTCTAACTACACAGGCGTTACCCCAGCAGCTTGGAACGATCCTGCACGCGCTAAAGAACTGGCCACCTTGCAACACGGTCAAGGTGCAGACATTATCTATGCAGCCGCAGGTGCGTCTGGTAACGGTGTGATTGACTGGGCTAACGAAACCATGTGCTACAGCGCAGACAGCATGCCGGATAGCGTGAGCATGCGCATGAGCCCCATGGGTGCCATTGCTGCTGACATCGCCAAGAGTGAAGCTTACGCTACTGCCTGTGATGAAGGCAGCCAGCCTGTCTTTTTTATTGGGGTGGATAGCAACCAAAACTTCTTGGGTGATACCGACAACGACCCTAGTACCCTCAACCATGGACTGACCAGCATGCTTAAGCGCGTAGATGTCGCTTCATCTAACGCTGTTAACGACGTCGTCAACGGTGAATTTGAAGGCGGCATCGCCGTGCTAGGTCTTGGTGAAGACGGTGTGGGTTATGCGCTGGACGAGTTTAACGAAGCGCTTGTCCCTGAAGAGTTGCAGCTCGAGCTAGAACTCATCACCGACGCTATCATCTCCGGTGAGACGGTTGTAACTGACTTTACCCAGCAGTAACCACGTGTAACAGCTAAACTTAAGCAAAACTTAGATGTAGGGACGAAGCTAGTCTCTACATCTTTTTATACGGATTCCGATTGATACGGAATCCGCTTGTATCCCGAATAATGCCTAAAGGCATTATTACGTCCACCACGGATTCCGTAACTTATCCTACCTGCTCTGGCAGGGGTTGATTCTTCGAGAATCAACCGGATTTGGTATGATTCCTACATAAACTCCTGCGGAGATGATTACGTCCTCACCTGCACCCGTAGCCGTTTCTACGCATTCCATGCGGGTTAATTCCTAGGGGAATTAACCGGAAAGAGTATTATGTGCCTTTAGTACCTTAAAACTGCCCTGTACAAATTCTTTCAGGAAACACAATCTTTTACCTAAATACCTTTACAATGCAAGTTGGAGGTAGCCGTGTGCAAGGTCAAAACCCCCCATCTGCGTTAGCAACCACCGAAGCACCTACTGTTGTCTGTGTAGATGCCAACCAGCGGGCGCTCGAGACCACCGTTGCCTCACTCAATATACTTGGCTTTAAGGTTTTGGGAACGGCAAGTCATGGCTTTGAGGCAGTCCGTTTAGTAACTGCAAATGCACCCGATATTGTCATCGGTGAAACTACTTTAGCTGTTGCTTACGATGGCATTGAACTCGCTAAATATCTACTCGACACATTTAACCTTTCGTTTGTATTTTTGACGGTTGATGTGAGTGATAGCACCTTTCGTAAAGCATTAGAAGTCTTGCCTCAAGGTTTTTTGACCAAACCCTGCCGCGACTTAGAATTGCGCAACACCCTCACACTAGCGCGTCAGCACAACAAACGTCGCCCCAAAGGAACGCGGATGCAGGGCCGCCTTGAAGATGTGGGTGGAGCGTTACAAGCCATGCAGCTTTTGTCGGTGCTGACGCCCTCTGGCAAGCTAAGTTTTGATGATGAAACGGCCATTTATGTGCATAATGGCAACGTGCTTGCGCTCGAGCACCCCAGTGTGGCGAGTGGCACTGCGCAAGCAGAAGACGTGCTCGAGTACATCATGCGCCGGGGACAAGGCAACTTTTTTTTGAGCACCCTAGACGCCCCACCACAAGCCAAGCTCAACGTAGCCATTAAAACCCTTGCCCTCAAACAGATTGGCAATCACCAGATGTCACAACCCGAATTAACCTTTGAAGCGCTCAACGCCTCACTTAAAGACACTATTAAAGACACAATTAATTCTGACGACATGGAAACCATCGTTATTGAGGCTTTTAAGCGCACCCAAAGTTAGCTCTTGACCAAAATTATGTCGTTGCTGAAACTGCCTCTAAGAAAGCTTGTTCTCTATCAAGATGTTCAGCCAAGTCTGCCTTTGTTGGCGCGTTCTCTGCACGGTCTAACCAAAAGTCATCCAAGGACGCCGCAATAGCCGAATCTGTCCGCTGAGGTTGCATATACTGCAAGTAAGCAACAATTGCCTCAGCTTCTTCCCTACAGAAAACAGCTAAGCGGTAACGACTGTAGTCCTTGGCACTTGCCGCCCCATAACGCCGCGGGTTAATCAGTGTGTCACCGCCGGTATGTTTGTTAAAGGTTTGTCCGTCCACGGGTAAGCTCAACACCACTGTGTGAAACCCATAAGTCAAATGAAACACGGGGTCAGCGGTTACAAGTGTATCTTGTACGTCCGCTACAAGGTAGGCGGGTAAAAAAAAGCGTAAGGCAGCTTCGGACATAAAGCTGAGTGCATCTGCGTGCTGCTCGAGGAAGTTACTATCTAAGGATGTCCAATCCCGCTTCCCCACAAACGGGGCGACAGCTTCTTGGGGTTCACAGCCGTCAAAACTGCCCTGTAAAAAGCCATCGCCGGGATAGGGTGTAGTTGCAAACGCACGGTAGACTTGCTCAACGAGTTGGCTGCTATCTGTAGGCATACCTCTACCCTCATGTGTGCAAAGTTGATGTTTACGGATTGATTTTATAGTGCTTTGTTATACCAAATCCGGTTGATTCCCGAAGGAATCAACCCCTGCCAGAGCAGGTAAGATAAGCTACGAAATCCGCGCTGGACGAGATGATGCCTTTAGGCATTATTCGGGATATAAGCGGATTGCGTATTACACCAAAGATGCTGTCATAGAACACGTTAAGAAGGTCAGATGTTGCCAGCTTGTTTCATCGCTTCCATCATAGCGTTACCCATATCGCTAGGGGTTGCTGCCACCACAATACCTGCAGCTTTCATGGCGGCAATTTTACCCTCAGCAGTACCCTGTCCACCAGACACAATTGCACCCGCGTGGCCCATGCGCTTGCCTTTAGGTGCTGTTGTACCAGCAATAAACCCAGCAACTGGTTTCGTCATATTGTCTTGAATCCAACTAGCCGCTTCTTCTTCAGCGCTACCGCCAATTTCACCAATCATGATGACACCTTCGGTTTCGGGGTCGTTATTGAACATGTCAAGCACATCAATAAAGTTTGTGCCGTTCACCGGGTCACCACCAATGCCTACCGCTGTGGTTTGGCCTAACCCGTTGTTGGTTAGTTGAAACACCGCTTCATAGGTAAGGGTTCCCGACTTACTGACCACGCCAATTTTCCCGCGTTGGTGAATGTAGCCCGGCATAATGCCAATACGGCACTCGTTTGGGGTGATGACCCCGGGGCAGTTGGGACCGACAAGGCGCGTAGTTTTACCTTCCATATAGCGACGCACTTTGACCATGTCCATAATAGGAATGCCCTCAGTGATGGTGATGACCAAGGGTATTTCTGCTTCGACGGCTTCCATAATGGCATCTGCTGCAAACGGTGGGGGCACAAAAATCACGCTGGCATTGGCACCCGTTGCATCCACTGCTTCGCGTACAGTAGCATAAACGGGAACATCTACTTTATAGCTGTCGCCTCGGTCTGGCACACCGGATTGGTCAACTTCACCTTCAAAAGTGGCAGTACTGCCCGCGCGACTAGGATGGACGCCGGCCACCACATTTGTGCCGTAGGCAATGGATTTATCAATGTGGAAACTGCCAAACTTACCCATGCCTTGAATGAGGAGTTTGGTGTCTTTTCCGACGAGAATACTCATATGGCTAACTCCACAATTTTTTCTGCGCCATCTTTGAGGCTGTCTGCTGCGACGACGTTTAAGTCGGACGTTTGAATAATTTGTTTACCTTGCTGTGAATTGGTGCCCTCGAGCCGCAC
>JBCCOX010000469.1:0-4436 GCA_039025155.1 Deinococcota bacterium
AAGCAGGCGATAAACGTCTGGTTGCTTAGCGCTCACGGCGTCTCCACACCCTCACCATACTCAAATCCCGTAATATTTAAGACCCAGCCTTGCAACATCCTTCTAAACCCCTCTACAGCTTTGTTATAATTTTTGGTGATGTCTACCTGATTCATGCTCAGGTGTAGACATCTCGTTATATGCTTTAGATACATGTGTGTTGCTATGAATATTTAGCACGAACGTTTAGCACAAATATTTAGCAGCAACATATAGCACCACTGTCTACTAGCACCAATGTCTATCTGTATATAGTTTCAACCTGTCATCTGCTCACAAGCATTTCACATCTTGCTTGTTATCAACACTTTTTGCTTGTGAGTAGCACTTTAGTTGGTATCATCACACGTTTGCTAATCTCATCACAAGCGGTTGGCAAGTGCGATTAGTCAAGCAATTGATGTGCGCTATTATAAAGGTCACATCACGTCTGTCAAGTGTAACGTTAACGAAAGACAGTTGATTTTATGAGATTAGCCCTATTCAGAGTTAGATAAAACGGCAACTCGAGACCACATCATTAACTAACTCAACACAAGTATCATACACATGATACACACAAATGCCAAGCTCGAGGTCAGCTTGCTTAGGCGTCACATAGTTAATACCTAAGTTTACGTGAGGAACTTGTTTTGCTCATTTCCCTAGGGTTTTAATGTTTGCATTACCAGAATCAGCTCGACCTTGAGTGGGATATTAACAACGCACTTCGTCGAGGTTACATTTACTCAGACTCGTCTACTCAGGTTCGTCTACCCACTCACGCACAGGGACTAACTCGCCACCATCTACAGTGGCATTTTTAACGCGGTGGCCGCGGGTGAGAGAAATCTCGAGTAAGGCCGCATCGAGCGTTTTAGGTCCCACCAAACTTTTGCGCACAAAATAACCGCCACCTTGGGCGCTCATCTCACTGGTTTTAGAAATACGCACTTGAATAATTTCACCGTGTTTGAAAGTGCGCACCCGCGCCAGCAAAAAGTTGCCGTCTTGTTTAAAGTTAGGATTACCGCGAAAGAAAAACATATGTTTAGTTTACCGGAATCATGTTTACTAGCTGTTGAGTAAGCATCTAAATAAGGAAAGCTGTCATGAAAGAAATGAGCTGCGTTGATCGCATCAAGCTTTTTCTGTTGAGAAAGTCATATCCCATCCTAAAATACCTTAGAGGTTTTCAAAAACAGCGGCCTGAGACTAGCTTTGATGATAGTGAGGTACTGGCTCGAGGCGGGTTCACCATCAAAACCAACCGCCCTGAGTTTTTTGCAGGCAAAAGTAGAGAAGAAATTGCCGCTTATATAAGAAAGCGGTGCGATGTCCCCGAAGACGTATTGCGTGAGTTTATCGCTGCAGGTGAGCAACATCATGTAACTGATAGCCTCAGTGACCCTCAAAATAGCGATGTTCATCAATCTGACGAGTCACGATAATTCTTGAGAATCTTGTTCGACAAAGCCCATGTCTAACGTCAATACATGCGTCCACACAACCACACATTACTCGCAGCCGTAGTGTGGTTAAATTCTGACTGTTTGTGCAACTTGCTTTCATAAGACGTGATTGAAACTTCAGGAGGATTGATATGAAAGTTGGCATTGTAGGCGCCGGCTATGTCGGTGCAACCGCAGGTTACGCGCTGGTTACCGGGAATATTGCCAGTGAACTGGTCTTTGTAGATAAAGATATGGCTAGGGCCGAAGGTGAGGCTATGGATGTCTCCCATGCCACCCCTTATAGTAACCCAGTTAAAGTACGCGCGGGCGACTATGACGCGCTAGACGGCGCTAGTTTAGTGATTATTGCAGCGGGTGCTAACCAAAAACCGGGTGAAACACGGTTGGACTTAGCCAGTAAAAACGCTGCTATTTTCCGCGAGATTGTGCCGCGTATTACCCACTACGCACCCAACGCCATCTTGCTGGTGGCGACCAACCCCGTTGATGTGCTCACGCATGTGGCATATAAAGCTAGCGGTCTGGATGCAAGCCGGGTGATTGGCTCAGGGACAACCCTAGATACAGCACGCTTGCGGGCGCTGGTGGCTGCCAGAGCGCACGTGAGCCCCAAACACGTTCACGGTTATGTGCTAGGTGAACACGGCGATTCTGAGCTGGTGGCGTGGAGTGCGCTAGACATTGGCGGCTTACCTGTACCGACCTATTTTGCAGCGCGTGGGTTTACTTGGAACCGTGACATAGAGCGTGATGTGCAGCGAGACGTGCAACGGGCCGCCTACGAAATCATCAACCGTAAAGGTGCAACGTACTACGGGGTAGCGTCTGCGCTAGCCAGCATCAGCCAAGCGGTCTTACAGAACCAAGGGTCAGTTCTAACCGTGTCAATGAGTGATGGCAATGTGGCCTACAGCTTGCCGCGCATTGTTGGTCGGGATGGTGTTTTAGCCACCTTGACAGTATCCTTAAATGACGACGAGCAACACGCGCTGGATGAAAGCATCACCGTGATTCGCAGTGCAACTGAACAAGTGTCTTAAGATAAATTGCTTACTAACATGGACTACGCCAGCCTCATCCACCAAGCTCATAGTGTTGCCAAGCCCATCTATCCCAACGATGACTGTCAAGCTGGTACAGTAGGGGCGGTTATTGTGTCGTCTACGGGGCAAACCTATACAGGGATTTGTTTGGATTTTAGCTGTAGTTTGGGATTTTGTGCCGAGCATGCTGCTATTGCAGAGATGCTTAAACACCACGAGACGCAGATTACCCATGTTGTGGCGGTAGATCACACCGGTCAGGTGATGCCACCTTGTGGGCGCTGCCGTGAGATGATGTGGCAACTAGATGCCGCAAATCAAGATACGTTAGTGATTCTTGGTGAAGCTGAAGCAAAGCCACTCAGTGATCTTTTACCTTTCCGTTAGCGTGTACTTTTGCCTAACTACTCACGCTCGTCATTGGAGGGTTTGATGATGTCGGTAAGACCTCTAGATAATCCTGAAACCCTTTTGCAGGAGGTGCTCGAGGCCGGCCTTGCTGCCGTGCGCCCCAAAGATGTCCTGCCAGCACATTTCCCTAAACCGCCTACAGGCAAGCTTATTGTGGTAGGTGCTGGCAAAGCTGCTGCCGCCATGGCCCAGACTTGCGAACAGTATTATCAGGAACATCATCCAGATGTGAGCTTGTCTGGCATCGTCATCACTCGTTACGGTCACGCTGTCCCCACACAAACTATTGAGGTTATTGAAGCTGCTCACCCCGTGCCAGACGAGGCTGGCGTCAAGGGTACGCAAAAGCTATTAGATAAATTGAACAGCCTTACTGAAGATGACTTGGTGTTGTGTCTGATTTCTGGCGGCGGCTCAGCGTTACTGGTCAGTCCGCTCGAGCTGACCCTTCCCGAGCAAGCCGCTGTCACCCAAGCCTTACTTCACTCCGGTGCAGACATTCGTGAAATGAACATGGTACGCAAACATCTCTCCAAAGTCAAAGGTGGGCGTTTAGCGGAAGCTGCGTTTCCAGCTAGGGTTGTGTCCCTGTTAATCTCTGATGTACCCGGGGATGATCCCAGCAGCATCGCTTCAGGCCCAACCGTCCCAGATAGCAGTACCTTTGCCGATGCGCTCGAGATTTTTGAGCGCTACGAACTTGACCAACCTGCAGCTAAGCGTGTGCTTACAAAGGGCGTCTCTGGAGAATTAGCTGATACGCCAGATGGTGATGCGCCGTGTTTTGCTCGCACCAAAACGCACATCGTGGCAACTGCTCAGGGAATGCTCGAGGCAGCAGCGCGTACCTTCACCCAGCACGACATCACTCCGTTGATTCTCACAGATTCTCTCACTGGCGAAGCCAAAGAAGCTGCTAAATTCCACGCCGCACTAGCCCGGCAAATCCGCGAGCACCGTCAACCTTTAGCACGTCCTTGTGTCCTCCTAAGTGGCGGCGAAACCAGCGTCACCATTCGCCAGAGTGATACCAACCCAACAGGTAGAGGCGGGCGTAACTGCGAGTTTTTATTAGCTTTGGCCATTGAGCTGGCTGGACTGCCTAACACCTACGCACTGGCTGCAGACAGCGACGGCATTGACGGCATAGGGGACGCGGCTGGCGCAATTATCTCGTCAGATAGTTTGCCCTTTGGGGTGCGTGAAGCCCGTGACTACCTGACCCGACATGATGCGTATACGTATTTTGAGCGGTTAGGCACGCTTATCAAAACGGGGCCAACCCACACAAATGTGAATGATTTGCGGGCTGTGCTGGTGTTGTAATTTTCTTAAGTAGTGCAACGCTTATCTTAAGTGAGGGGTGAGCAAGGTTAACGAATCGCCATAAGAGTGTCATGAAGCTTGAGAAGATCACGTCCTAAAAGGAGGTTAAGCTTAGCAAGTAGAAGATAAGCGAGGGTAGCAAGAATAACTAGAGGTCTAACAT
>JBCCOX010000470.1:0-4432 GCA_039025155.1 Deinococcota bacterium
AATCAACCTTGTTGAAAACGTTTTTTGTAGACGCGATGGAGCTGGCGTTTGAGATGAATTGAGTTGCTCGAGCAACAGCTCGGCTGCATATTCTCCCATTGTCACCATAGGAATCTGTGTTGTAGTGAGCGCTGGCGTCACAATGCTGGCAGACGGAATGTCATCAAAACCGGCGATGGCTATGTCGTCGGGCACACGCAAGGTCTGCGCTTGGGCAACGTGCATAGCATCAATGGCAATGTGATCATTAAAAGCGATAACCGCTGTGGGCAAACTAGCTTGCGCTAACACCTGCTGCATGGCAGTACGCCCGCTGTAAGCTGCATAAGGTGCATCAAAAATCATGTCTAGCGTTAAAGATGCCGCCGCAAGAGCTTGCTGAATACCGGCAAGTCGCTCGAGGTTGTTGTAGACATCATCACTGCGTGACAAATAGGCAAAGCGCTTGTGACCTTGGGACAGCAAGTGTTCGGTCAACGCCCTAGCTGCTGCTTGATTATCAGCAGTCACGTAAGGAACTGGATCAGCTAATGATTGACTAGAAGTTGGCTGATTCCCGTTAGTCAGTTGCTCCAACACGGGTTGCCCTAACACAATATACGGCAGCGTTTCTGCCGCCAGAATATCTAGGGAGGCTTGTAACTCTTTGGCACCATCAATGCCTAAACTCATGACAATGATGCCATCAACTTCTCTCGCTTGGCAAATGCGGGCAAGCTGGTCTGAGGTGTCTAGCTCATCGTCTTGGGTCGCGGTGTATAAAATTAAGCTGTAACCGTGCTGTTCAGCACCCCTTGCCACTCCCCGAAACAACGCGATAAAAGCCTCACTTTCGTAACTTTTAAGCGGATGGACAATACCCAGCTTTTCGGTTTTTTGCAGGCGCAACATGCGCGCTGCCGAACGCGGGTGATAGTTCAGGTCACGGCTGGCCGTAAGCACAACTTGGCGCGTTTCTTCAGCAACATCTGGGTAGCCATTTAATGCCTTTGACACAGTGGAAATAGATAAACCCACATGCCTTGCCAAATCGCTAATCGTTATCGCCACAGATGCCTCACCCTCAACAAATGCCTCACAGAAGTAAGATGCTGCTCATCATACACCGTCTTATGCTCGCGCCTGCTGCCAACACAGAACTCATATCTATGTATCTATGTGCATTTATCTTCGCATCGCATAGTGCGCGTCACATACAGCAACTTAGTTAGCTCAACGCGATGCCATCATCAGACAACTAAGATTGCTAGAACAGCAACATTTTGATATAACCACTTGGTACGTTCACCATCTCAACCTTGCGTTACAAGACAATATCTTAAATGAATAAGATAATAGTCTTGAACGAACAAGATATTAGTCTAACGGACTGCCAACAAGGTTGGACAAGCAGCAAATTTTATAAGGAGGATGTTATGGCAGAACTCAAAGACCCGCGCACGCAAACGGGAACGCGCGAGCATTTAGGGGCGATGGAAGGCTATATCAGCCGTTTTGAAGACATGATTAAACACCCTATTCCGCTCATGTTCATTGACAGCCCTCTCCCCCACCACCAGCGCTTAAACTACGCGGTTATTGGCGATACCGCCAGCGAAAACCCCAACTTTCAGCCGATGATTACTACACCGCACGGCTTTCAAATTGGCATGGTCAAAGCTGAACCGGGTAACGGCCCCGCCTACCACACCCACGATTACATCGAGTGCTTTGTACCTCTCACCGACCACAAGTGGCGCTTTTACTGGGGTGATTCTGAAGACACAGTGGACGGCGAAACACTTTTAAATAAGTGGGACCTCATCAGCTTACCGCCCAAACTGTGGCGCGGTTTTGAAGTTGCTGAAGACGCTGACGGCCCCGCATGGATGTTTGCCGTGCTCGAGCCACACGATGTCTTCGCCTTCAAAGACCCCTACTGGTCACCCTATGTTGTGTCTGCTGCTGAGCGCATTGGCTACAAAGCAGATGAATCAGGCAAGCTTGTTGAAACGCCCGACAGTTTTGACGCCTTGGGGCAAGAACTACTCGACCGCATCCAAAGTACTGAATAAGCTGATGTGCGTGCGGCCACAGTGCGCTTAATTTTTGGCCTGTTCCGAAATCGTTTTCGGCTAGTAAAGACAACCATCTATCTTCGAAATTCCATCGTCAGGTGATGCCACCCTTAAATCTCTCGTGACGCTTTAACTGCTGATGTCAATAGAATCTATTCACCTTCACTCAAGCTGCTGATGTTGCCGGTTATTTTTCTACCCGGCACGCTCTGCGACGCGCGCGTGTTTGCTCATCAGACAGGGCATTTACGTGATGTTGCTGACGCGCGCGTGTTACCGCTTACGGTGGGCACAAGTATCTCTGCGTGTGCTGAGTGGGTTTTAGATAACGCGCCTAAAACCTTTGTATTGGTGGGCTTTTCACAAGGCGGCTTAGTGGCCTTTGAGATATGGCGCAGAGCACCCGAGCGGGTTTTGGGGCTTGCGCTGCTTGCGGTTAATCCGGGCAGCACAACAGCTCAGCAGCAGCAAACGTGGAGGCGTTGGCGCGCGCACGTTATGGCCAACACCTTTGACGATGTTGTGATGGACTTGTGTTTAACGCTTCATCCCAACCATCAAACTCTACTGTGTGGCTTTATTCAAGCGATGGCAGCAAGTCTGGGTGAGGCTGTTTTGTTACAACAACTAGCCATGCTCGAGTCTCGTGAGGACAGCACGACAACACTGGCAACCATTACCTGCCCTACGCTACTGCTGGCCGGCCAGCAAGACACCGTTACGCCACTTGCAGTTCATAAGATGATGCTTAACCACCTACCACGCGCTGAACTTCATAGTATTGCTGACTGCGGGCATTATCTTAGTCTCGAGCAACCTGATCAGGTCAGCCGTGCGTTGCGAGACTGGCTCGAGCAAACTATCCTCAAGCCAACTAAATTTTAGTCTGAGACACAATTGACAGCTCTGGAACAGCTTTGCTAAAGTAGCATTGAAAAACATTTATCAATTTGCTCGCTATGGTTGTTATCACGTGTGTCACTAGGCTTCATCCCTATATACATACGTGCGTTGAGGTTAGCACGTTTGCTGTCTCACTCTGTGTTGTTGTATCTAATTTTATGCAACAGCCTTATGCTGTCTCGTCTTGGTGATGTCGTCTTGGTGATGTCGTCATCTCGCTGCATAGACTAGGACTAGACACATAGAAGCAACCTGTAGCTCGAGCCAAGGAGGCTAGTGATGGGTCTAGTAAGCAAGCTTAGTCGCCGCCAACTGCTCAAAGTACTTGGGGCAGGTGCAGCTAGTGCCAGTTTAGGCAGCCGTTTTTTCCATGCCCGCGCGCAAGACAGCATGAGCGGTTACGAACCCATGTTCGACATTGAAGATGGTGCGTCGTTGCGCTTATTGCGCTGGTCGGGGTTTGTCGGCACAGACGAAGAGTTTTGGAACATGCACACCCAAATGTTTACCGACATGACCGGTGTTCCTGTAGAAATTGAGTACATCACTTGGGAAGACGTGCGCGCCAAAGCTGCCCTAGCTGCCAGCCTCGGTTCAGGTCCAGATATTGTTATGGGTTGGTACGACGACCCGCACTTGTACCCTGACCAATTAATTGATGTTTCTGATCTCGCCATGCACCTTTCTGACACCCTCGGTGGCTTTGAGGCTGTTGGCGAATCTTACGGCTACAGCCCTGAGATGGATCACTGGATTTCCATTCCTATTGGCGGCCCTGGTAACGCTTTGGTCTACCGCCAAAGTTGGCTCGAGGAAGCTGGTTACAGCAGCATGCCGGGCGACTGGGAAGGTTTTTTAAGTCTGGCTGAAACCCTCAACCAAAACGGCCACCCAGTTGGTTTTGCCCTAGGCCGCGCGGTCGGTGACGGCAACACGTGGAGTCACACGTTGCTGTGGTCATTCGGCGGCAAAATTGTTGAAGAAGACGGCGAAACTATCGCCATCAACAGCCCAGAAACGCTCGAAGCGCTGTCTTATGCGCAGTCGCTCTACAGCGTCATGGTTCCTGGCGTCAGCTCTTGGTTAGATGCCAACAACAACCGCGCCTTCTTAGGGCAAGAAGTTGGTGTGACCGCGAACGGCATCAGTGTCTATGTGGCCGCCCAAAATGACTTCCCAGATGTTGCTGCTGACATTAACCACGCCAACATGCCCATTGGCCCCGTAGGTGTGCCCACCGAGTTACATCTGTTTACCCAAGCGTTTATCTTTAACCACAGCGCTGCTCCCAACGCAGCTAAAGAGTATTTACGGTTCATGCTCACCCCAGAACGGGCAGAACCTTGGGTCGAAGCTATGAGCGGCTACGTAACCCCAGCACTCAAAGCTTACAAAGAGCTGGACGTGTGGACGCGCGACCCCAAAGTGACGCCCTACCGCGACACCATCGCCAACATGCTTCCTAACAGCAA
>JBCCOX010000471.1:0-4429 GCA_039025155.1 Deinococcota bacterium
AGCGGAAATTACGGCGAAGACCGAGCGCGATCCGGGGGAGCACTACCAGACGCTCGAGAACGAACACGGCTCTCCAGTTTACGAACGCATGGAAGCCCCTGCCACCGCCTCCCAAAAAACAGTTCTTAAAAACTTATCGCCAGACATGGTGACAGCAAGTGAGTTGGCAGGTGAACCCATTAGCCAAAAACTGACCCACGCACCTGCCAACGGCGCGCCTATTGGTGGCCTTAAAGTGGCAACCGAAAGTGGTTGGTTTGCAGCACGGCCGTCTGGGACAGAAGATATTTACAAAATTTATGTAGAAAGTTTTAAGGGGGCTGACCACCTCAAGTGGATTCAAGATGAAGCCAAGACAATTGTTGATGCGGCGCTCGAGGACGCTTAAATGAGGACGCCTAACTTATGAGACTCGCCATCGTAGGCGCAGGCAAGATGGGCGGCGCAGTCCTCACGGGTGCGCTGCGGGCGGGTGTTGTACTTCCAACCGATGTTGGTATCTACCACCCAGACGAAGGTCGCTGCCACGAACTTGCACATTTGTATCATGTTGCACCCCTAGGTGATGACGACATTCATCACGCTGAGCGCATTTTAATTGGCGTGAAACCGCAAGCCTTTGAAAGCGTTGCGCCGCTCATTGCCCAGCGAGGCGGCAGTTACATCTCACTGATGGCCGGTGTTTCAGCAGTAACTATTGCCAAGCGGGTTGGTAGCGAGCGGGTGGTGCGGGTGATGCCCAATTTGGGCGCGAGCATTGGGCTAAGTGCCACGGCGTTAAGCAATTTGCCGCAAGCCTCCGCTGAAGATGTGGCCTTTGCGCAAGCGCTGTTTGAAGCGGTTGGGAGTGTGTATCCTGTACCTGAGCGCTTGTTTGATGCGTTTACAGGCTTGGCTGGCTCAGGCCCCGCGTTTGTGGGCGTACTCGCAGAGGCCCTTGCTGACGGCGGCGTGCGGGTGGGGTTCAGTCGAGATGTTGCCAATGACCTGACCCGGCAGTTGTTACTGGCTACGGCGAAGTTATTAGAGACTAAAGGCCCCGCTGCTATTAAAGACCAAGTGGCGAGTGCGGGTGGCACAGCTATTACTGGCGTGATGGCATTAGAAGAACACGGGGTGCGTTACGCGCTTATTCAAGCCGTGGAACAAGCCAGCAAGCGGGCGCAGCAGTTGCGTGAGGCTGATTAGCTGCTGGTGTTTTTAAGTGCGCTCGGTCAGTAAGAGTCGTTACGCTGAGAATCATCAGCTTAAACTGGCGATGGGCTTTGCAGCAGTGTCGCTGGAACGTGACAAAGATACGCTTACGTTTGTCATGCCCTTGGGTCACAACCAGATACCCTAACTAAGCATGGCCGGAAATCTGACCCTTACCCCCAACGCTTTTCTGTAGGATGAAGCTTGATGCAGACGTGCTCGAGCCCACTTGCAAAGACATTACACTGCGCTATTAGCATCATCATTGCTAGTGCGTTTTGCTGTGCTACAGGCCTCGCCCAGCAGAGTTACTACCCAACTGAAGCAGGCTCGAGCTGGTTTTTTGACAGCGGTGAGCGCATCATCCTAGAAACCATCACAGAAACGACCTTTAACACGTTTATAGCTGATGACAGCATCACTCCCGACCAAGTGCGGGTACGCTTGCGGCGTACAGGTGATGTCATCAGCTCACGTGAAGTTTTAAGTTTTACGGAGGATGGTGTGTTCGCGCACGGCAGTAGCGCAGCCGCCTTGCAGATTCTCTATGACCCGCCACTTTTGATATACCCGTCAGCGCCCTTAGACGTTGGCCAGCAGTGGCAAAGTGTCACCGACATTCAAGCGCTCACGTTTGACGGGCAAGCTGTTGACCAACCGTTAACTCGAGTGACCATCACCTCAACTGTGCTGGGCATTCAAGGTGTTGAAACGGCTGCTGGCCGCTTTAACAGTTTGCTGATTGAGCAGGTGACGCAGCTTGATGTTGTGGGTGCTGACGGGGAGGCTGAGCCTGTTGAGACGGTTCGGCTCGAGTATTTTGTGCCCGGTTTAGGCGTCGTGGCGTTTGTGGAAGATGGGCGAGAGGTTGTGCTCGAAGATACTAATTTTTATATTCCTTGAGAAGTCACTGTCAGACTCTAAAATATTTACGTAAAGCATTTCCATCTAGAGTTGCTCCAGCAACTTAGTCATGCGAGCTATGCGAGTCGAAACAAACCCACTTTGTGTGGGAACGTACCTTGGAGTTGCTAGTATACTAGACCATGAACGTCATCTTCGTAGCACCCAATTTTCCTGACTACCAGTGGCATTTTGTGCGCGCACTTAAGCAGGTGGGTGCGCGGGTTATCGCCATTGATGAAGCCCCCTATGATTGGCTTAAACCAGAAGTTCAACACAACATTGATGAATACGAACAAGTGCCGTCGGTAACGAACACAGGCGCACTTTATGATGCCGTTAAGCGGGTGCAAGCGCGGCACTGGGTAGACAGACTCGAAGCCACCATCGAAGCACATATGTTGCCTGTAGCAGAAGTGCGTGAGGCCTGTACTATTCCGGGCTTAACGGTTGAACAAACAACCATCTGTCGGGACAAAACTAAAATGAAAGACTTTATGCGTGAACACGGTATTGCTTGTGCAGCCTCCACTAAAGTAGATACCGCTGAGGATGTGCAGGCGTTTGCGAAACAACATGGCTATCCACTCATCTTAAAACCAGTTGATGCCGCTGGCGCTGCAAGTACCTACCGAGTAGATGATGAAGCAAGCCTCACCCAAATCCTCAATGAAATTGGCGGTAGCGGCTTACAAGAGATTGCCGTAGAGGAATTTGTTGAAGGTCATGAAGGCTTTTACGATACCTTAGTGATGTCTGGTGAAATTCGCCACGAGTTTATTAGTCACTACTACCCCAATGTGCTTGAAGCCATGCGTACCCGCTGGATTTCGCCTGTGATTATCACCACTAACCGGGTGGATGCAGCCAGTTACAACGAGGTCAAAGCGATGGGCCACAAAGTCATTAAAGCCCTTGGCCTAGGTACAACACCCACCCACATGGAGTGGTTTTTTGGGGATAAGGGCCTCAAGTTTTCAGAAATTGGCGCGCGCCCGCCAGGTGTAGGTCAGTGGGACTTGTACTGCACTGCCAACGACATAGACATTTATGGTGAGTGGGCGTCGGGGATTGTTCACGGGAGTAGTGGCGGCGTGTTGTCACGTAACTATGCCTCGGCCATCATCAGCTTGCGTCCTAGTCAAGACGGTCATATTAGCGGCTACGAAGGGGTAGACGCTATGCAAGACAAATATGGCCAGTGGGTCACAGCGGCGCACTTTCCACCCATTGGCACGCCAACTCAGCCCATTTCTGCTGGTTACAAAGCCAACGCTTGGGTGCAGATCAAATACCCAAATTATGACGACCTGCAGGGCATTTTAGAGGACATTGGTCAAACGATTAAGGTTATTGCTAGTTAGAGCTTTGGACACGTTACCAAGACGGCATAGCGCGTAGACTAGCGCCTATGAAACGCTATTTTGGAACCGATGGCATTCGCGGTGTGGCAGGTGAAATGCCCATGACAGCCGCGTTTGCCCTGCATGTGGGTGTGGCTTTGGCGGAGGTTTTCAAAGCTGAAGCAGTAGGTCCTATCAAGGTGCTCGTTGGCTGTGACACGCGGCGCTCGAGCGACATGCTCAGTCACGCTGTGGCCGCGGGTTTGTGCTCGAGAGGCGTAGATGTTCAGCTCCTCGGCATCGTGCCAACGCCCGCTGTGTCTTACCTCACCCGCACAACGGAGGCCTGTGCTGGCGTGGTGATTAGCGCGTCCCACAATCCGTTTGAACAAAACGGCATCAAGGTGTTTAACGCGCAGGGTGGCAAACTTACAGATGCCGTTGAACACGCGCTTGAAGACGCCATTGACGCAAGTTGGCAAGGTCAGTTAACTGCTGAAGCAGTCACAGGTAAACAGGTTGGCCGCTCGAGCGATGGCACAACCCTCAAACAAGCTTATATTGACGCACTCAGTAGCGCAGGTCCTAGCCTAGACGGGCTTAATATTGCCCTAGACTGTGCTAACGGCGCGTGTTTTGAAACTGCCCCAGAAATTTTTAAAGCTTTGGGCGCAGAGGTTACCGTCCTCAACAATCAGCCCAACGGGGATAACATCAACGTAGCTTGCGGCTCAACACACCCTGAAGCATTTCAAGCGTTGGTTAAAGAAGGTGCGTTTGATGTGGGCATAACCTTCGACGGCGACGCTGACCGGGCCATGTTAGTTGACGCCCAGGGACGGCTCGTGACAGGTGATTATATTCTGGCACTGTGCGCGCTGGCACGTGGTGAGGTGGCGGTTGTGTCTACCGTGATGGCAAACTTGGGGCTCGAGCACTTCCTCGCCAAGCACGACATCACCCTAATGCGTACCAAAGTTGGTGACAGA
>JBCCOX010000472.1:0-4423 GCA_039025155.1 Deinococcota bacterium
CTCTCGGCGTGTTCCTCGACTATCTCGGCCTCACCATCGAGCGGTCGAGCGAGATCGCCCCCTCGGCCATCGCCACCGTGTCTATTCGCAACGCGGTTGCGCGTAACTTTGGTAATGGTTATGTGTTTGTGCGCGAAGGGCAGGATATTTTGCCGATTCCCGTAGCGATGGCGATTGTGGTCACGTTGGTGTTGCACTATGTGCTCTCGAGCACTAAGTTTGGTCTCTACACCTACGCCATGGGTGGCAACCTGCAATCTGCTGTGCGCGCTGGTGTCAACACACGCCGTCACACCATTATCTTGTACATGCTCAGTGCGTTTACCGCAGGACTGGCTGGGCTCGTTTACACAGGGCGTTTTTCAGCGGGTGCAGCGGATGCTGGCGAACCCAGTTTGCTTTATGCGGTGGCGGCAGTCTTTATTGGCGGTGCTAGCCTCACCGGGGGTAGTGGTACGATCACCGGAACTGTCATTGGCTCGCTTATCATTGCGGTGATTCAGTTTGGCTTAGTCTTTATTAATGTGCCGCCCTACTGGCAGTTTATTGCCGTGGGTTTAGTAATTATCATCGCGGTACTCATCGACCAGTCTAAGCACCGTCTGGCAGGTGGTCGCGCGTGAGCGAGCAACCCCTCCTTGTTGTTGACAATGTTAGCAAGCGCTTTGGCGGCACACACGCAAGTCGTGAGGTGTCATTAGAACTTTACCCTGGTGAAGTTTTGGCGCTCGCAGGCGATAACGGCGCGGGCAAATCTACCCTCATCAAAATGATTTCTGGCGTGCATCAGCCGGACAGCGGCGGTGTGTACTACCAAGGTGAAGCCTTAACAGGCAAAAACCCGCAAGACGTGCGCGAGCTGGGCATCGAAACCATCTACCAAGACTTAGCATTGGCAGATAACCTCGACGTGGGCATCAATTTATTTTTAGGGCGCGAAAAAATGCGCAAATTAATGGGCTTCATCCCCATTCTTGACCGCCGTAGTATGCGCGCTGAAGCTGAAAAGGCGTTACGCGACCTTGGCATTGTGGTCAATGACCTGCGGATGCCCGTGCAGAATTTGTCCGGTGGGCAACGGCAAGCAATTGCCATTAGCCGGGCGGTCTATTGGCAGGCTAAGGTGCTGATTATGGACGAGCCAACGGCGGCGCTAGGTGTGCCGGAACAGCGCGAAGTGATGGCGCTTATTCAGCGGTTAAAAACCCAAGGTGTGGGGATTATTTTTATTTCGCACAATTTGAGTGATATTTTTGCGGTGAGTGACCGCATTGTGGTGCTCGAGCGCGGCCGTAAAGCTGGCGAACGCCGCACCCAAGATACCAACGACGAAGAAGTTGTGCGCCTCATGATGGGCAGTACCTAGACTGTGTCAAACGGTAAACTGGCGGTTCTTACCTCCGGTGGGGACGCACCCGGCATGAACATGGCGGTGTGGACGCTCACGCAAGCAGCTTCAGCAGAGGGTTGGCAGGTGCTGGGTGTGCAGGATGGTTTTGTGGGGCTGCTCGAGGACAAGCTCGAGCCCCTCACTCCCATCCAAACCTTAAGCTGGGCGCGTTATGGTGGCACTAAATTGGGGACATCCCGCTTGGCGGATTTACCGAGCTATGCGAATAGATTGCTGGAGGTACTCGAGCACCATAGCATCACCGCCCTGACTGTTTTAGGTGGCAATGGCTCTGCTGCAGCGGCAAGTTACCTCCACAGCCAAAATCCCAACCTCACCTGTGTACTGTTGCCTGCAACAATCGACAACGATGTAGCGGATAGTGACGCCAGCATCGGCTTTGATACAGCCCTAAATACGGGTGTGCGCTTACTCGATGGCATCCGAGATAGCGCCGAAGCTATGCCTAGGTTGTTTGCACTCGAAACCCTCGGCGGCGATACGGGCTTTTTAGCTCAGGCTGTGGCTCGAGCAGGTGCAGCCGACGCACTCCTTGTCCCCGAGCAGGTTTTGTCAGATGACGCTATCATCGCGCGTTTACAAACTGCGCTGGATGCTAAGCGCTACGCCATCATCGTGGCATCCGAAGGCTATCCTGGGACAGAGGGTGTGTTAGAGAGCGTCTCAGACAAATTAGGTGTTCGCTATCGCTTTTCTAAAACGGGTCATGCCCAGCGCGGTGGACAACCTTCTGGACGGGATCGTTTGCTTGCCTCTGAACTTGCGTTAACTGCGTGGCAAAATATCAAATTAGCCAAAAGCGGATGTACGGTCTGGCAAGCAGGTCAAGCTACACATTTACCTTTTGCTGATGATGCTGTAACAACAGATAAACCCTTTGTGTGGACGTTTGTGTGAGGTTGGCTAGATGAGGTTACAACATGCCTGAGCGCGCCATTCAAACCATTGTCGTTATTGATATGGGCGGCACGAACGTGCGGCTAGGTCACGTGGTACGGGCGTTTGAACCGCAAGCAGCAGATGCAAACTCGCTGGCAGCGAACCTCGAGCCCAACCCCATGAGTACTCGTTATGCCACCGAAGACTTGCGGCAGGCGGATGATCCTCTAGAGTGGCTCGAGCAAGTCATTCGCGACTACACCACCCGCGAAACCCTCAACCCGGACGCACTGGTGATTGGCGTCCCGTTTACGCCGGACAAAACCATGAATACGTCTGTGTCTAGTCCGAACATTCCTAACCTCGAGGGCACGCCGATTGCTAGCGGACTTACCGAGCGGTTGGGGTATACCGTGAGGCTCGAGCGCGACATCAACCTACTTCTCCTCGGCGAATGGCAAGCGGGTGCAGCACGTGGCGTGAGTACCGTCTTTGGCATGTTTGTGGGTACAGGTGTGGGCGGGTGTTATTTGGAAAATGGCTTGCCGTTTCGGGGCAGTACCGGCGCAGCTTTGGAACTCGGTCACATTCCCGTACGTGCCGAAGGACGGCGCTGTGTCTGTGGCAATTTGGATTGCTTAGAAGCTTACGCATGCGGACACGTGTTAAAGGCATTGGCGGATGCTGCTAACGTCCCTGTTGCAAACGTATTCACACAGCAAGACCCAGTTTTACAAGACCAACTAGATATGTTTGTCTACGACCTCGCCTGCGCGTTATCAACCAGCATCAACCTGTTTCATGCTGAGGTTGCCCTCGTTGGTGGCGGCATTCCAGAGATGGCAGGCTTTCCCAAAGACTACTTTAGTGAGGTCTTTTATTCCCATTTGCGCAGACCGATTCCGGCAGAGACGGTGAGATTGGTGTGGGCAGAGTTGGGGTCGGTGGCTGCGCTACACGGTGCGCCGCTTTGTCTATAGTCTTCTTGAATTAGTAAGAAAAGAGTTGGGTGAGTAGAATCTTGTTATGAGAAACAAGTCGCTTGAAAAAATGTACATGGTTGTAGTGACCGTACTTTTGAATATTTCTTTTGCTCAGTTGGGCACCATCACCACAGTGGTAGGTATAGGTACTCCTGGTTTTGGGGGTGACGGAGGACTTGCCACAGAAGCCCAACTTCGAGCTCCTCTTGACGTGACAATAGACAATGAAGGTAATCTTTTCATTGCTGACACAAGAAATCATCGTATTCGTAAAGTAGATATTGATGGCATCATTACTACAGTAGTAGGTACAGGTACTCCTGGTTTTAGGGGTGATGGAGGACCTGCTATAGAAGCACAATTAAATCAACCTTCTGGCTTAGTGTTTGATACAGAAGGTAATCTTTTCATCGCCGATACAGATAATCATCGTATCCGAAAAGTGGATACCAATGGAACCATCATGACCATTGCAGGTATAGGTACTCCTGGTTTTAGTGGCGATGAAGGACCTGCTATAGAAGCACAATTTGATAATCCTGCTCACATGGCATTTGATACAGCGGGTAGTCTCTTTATTGCTGATTTTAGTAATGGTCGCATTCGTAAAGTAGATACTAATGGCGTCATCACCTCTGTAGCAGGCAGTAGTAGAGGAGCAAACTTGGGTGTTAGAGATGATATTCCTGCTACATCAGCATGGATTATCCGACCTATTGGCGTAGCCTTCAATAAATCAAATAATCTATTTTTTACTGATTCTTACTATCGTATTCGTAAAGTTGATGCTGATGGGACTATTACTACGGTGGCAGGTACAGACACCGGTAGTAATATGGGCGACGGAGGCCCTGCTACGGAGGCAATAATAAGCGGTACCTTTGGTATAGCATTTGATAAAATAGATGCCCTATTCATTGCTGATAACCTTAATCATGCTGTTCGTAAAGTCGATAACAATGGTATTATTGCAACTATAGCTGGTATAGGTATACTTTATGATGGATATGGTTTTGACGGCGATGGAGGTCCTGCTACAGAGGCGCGACTTAATGAACCTACTGGACTAGCATTTGATATGGTGGGCAATCTTTTCATTGCTGATTCTGGAAATAACCGTATTCGTAAAGTCTTTCTTCCTGAATAGAAC
>JBCCOX010000473.1:0-4403 GCA_039025155.1 Deinococcota bacterium
GATATAGCCGCGATCATCTAGCTCGAGCCTAGCTTTGTCTACCGCTAAACGGTCACTATTGGGTACTCGCCCGGTTGCCATGAGCAGATGTGAGCCGGTTAGCGTCTTGCCACCACCGCCAACCTCGAGGCTGAGTTCAACCCCACCTGAGCTACTGGGTGCCACCTGACTTACCCGCGCCCCCAGTTCAAAGTGAATACCCTCGGCCGCCATAATCTCGCGGACGGCCCGGGCCACGTCGCTATCTTCGCGCCGCAGAATGTCGTCCGAGCGTTCAATGACGGTGACCTCGGCACCAAAGCGTCTGAACATTTGGCTGAACTCGAGCGCAATGTAGCTGCCACCCACCACAATTAGGTGCTCGGGCAGGTCGCTTAGGTCTAGCAACCGGCCGTTATCTAACCACGGCACACTTTCAAGACCGGGCGTGGTGGGCTTGCGGGGGCGGCCACCAACGTTGAGGAAAATCGTCTCGCCCCTGATGATCTCGTTGCCGATTTGAATCTCTTTGGGAGCAGCAAACTTGGCCCAGCCGTGAAAAAGACTGACGCGGGAGTCGGACTCGAGCCAACTTGTGAGCCCTTGGTTGCTAGCCCCGCGAACCTCGTTCATGCGCGCTATCACTTTGGCGAAGTCAATACTTACCTCACCTACATTTATGCCGTACTCAGCTGCGCGGCGAGCCATGTGAGCGACTTTGGCACTAGCAACCAGCGTTTTGGTAGGGGTGCAACCAGTATTGACACACGTGCCACCGATTTTATCCCCTTCGATAACGGCAATGCTGGCGTCTTGAGGTAAGCCACCAAGCAGAGTAGCGGTGGCCTGACCCGTTCCAACAAGAATATAGTCAAAGTCTTTCATGCTTTAGTTTAGGTGATGCCGCTTGCAGGGTTGGTTGAATATTAGACGGTGGTTAGGTCATCGTGAGGTTGAGGGAGCTCATCGACTTGTCTACTTAATGTGACGTTGCCGTTTGTAAGCACTTGACAAATAACGCATTGGGGCGATGTTTGGTCAACAGCGTAGATGATAGGACATACATCAAAAACCCATTGTTTATCAAGCTCAACAAATATCCCTCGAGGTTATCAAGGCTTGGTTGCAGTCGAGCATTAATCACCAGAAGGTGGTTCTTGCACTTCTCGAGTAACTGGTGTTCCTGAGGCAAACAAGATGATGTTGTTACTGCGTATTAGTGCAAAACCCAAGACAAAAAGTAGTAAACATATCGTAAGAATGTAGGTTGCTCGACTGACGTAGACGTGGCGCATCCGTGTTCCTTTCGTAAGGTCACTGACAACCTCAACTTAAACTAGATTAAACCGCTCTGAGTGGATATGTACTAAATTCACGCCGAGCGTTTCGAGTGCGTCCTCGACAGCATCCGTCATGACGTTAGGCCCACAGATGAAGTACTCGCGGGTAAACCCTTCACGCGCTAGGTGATGACCTAAAACCTTAGCGTTGATATAACCCGTTTCACCTTGCCAATCTTCAGACGGCTGTGTGAGGACGTAGACGACGGTGAGTGCAAGTTGTTGCTCGAGCGCAGCTAGATCATCTCTAAATGCCGCTGAATCAAGACTTTGCTCGCCATAAAACAGCAGCACAGGACGTGGATCGCCACGGTCAGCCATTGTCTTAAGCATACTTATAAACGGTGTGATACCCACACCACCCGCGATAAACACATAACCAGCCGCTGGTACTTCGTCAATGGAAAATGACCCGTGAGGGCCGTCTAGGTAGGCACGGGTGCCAATGGGTAGGTCTTGCAATGACTTGGTGAAGTTACCAATTGCTTTAATGCCAAACGATACTTTGCCGGCTGCTAAAGGGCTCGAGCAAAACGAAAACGGGTTTTCCCTAACCGTAAATGGCGACTTGCCAAACTTAAGCCAAGCAAACTGCCCCGGCTTAAACGTAAGCCCAGCGTGACCGTCTGCTTCTAGCTCCATCACCCAAACGTCACCGCGCTCGGGCGTAACACTCGCCAGGCGGTAAGGGCGATGTCTTTGTAAGAGGGGTTTAATGAGCCGCAAGTAAATAAAAAAGCTCATCGTCCCAGCTGTGATGCCAATGAGCAGCAGTTCTTTCCACAGCGTGTTGATGTACTGACCTGCCAAGGTCACGTGTAAGTGGGCGGCAACAATGGTGACAACTGCCAAAATAGCGTGAGTGACACGCCAAGTTTCATAACCGATGTTGAGTTGCTTGCGAAAAATGGACAGCAAGGTGAGCGCAATGAGCATGTACAAGGCTAAGTTCCCCATGCGACTTGCCCACGTGCCGCCGATGGGATTAAGCCGGTACGCGAGCGACGGGTCGTGGACAACTAAGATAATAGGGTGCGCAACAAGCAACGCTAACGCCACTATCGCAATTTGCCGGTGGTAACGCAAGATTAAGTCAATGCCATAAGGCGCGGTGAGGTGTTTGTAACGGGCGATAAGAAAAAACTGCATCGCCATCTGCAGCAAGCCCACAAACCCCAAACCAACGGAAAACTCCACCCAAAAACTGCGACCAGCTGGCACCGGGCGCACCATAATGAGCGCTAGCGGCGAAAGGACAACGAGCAAGTAAAAAAAGATCCAAAACACGCCGGATATCGTTTGTTTCATGCATACTCCTGTGGCTCGAGAAAGCGATGCAAAGCATATCTGTGTTAATACAAGATAGCTTTATAAAACGCACTCATTGAATCTATGAGCTAGTATCACTATGTGGTTTATAACTTGCTCCGATATTGAGAGTCGTCAGATGAAGGTTATAGGTTTGCTCGATGAGTACGATAGATACGACTATCCTAAGCTTTAGTGCAGTCAGTAACATCAACTAATAGCTCGAGTGTAACCCTAGGCTATTTTATCAAGCAAACTGTGTTTTTACACAGTTCTCGTATTAGATTGAGTTAATCCGATGGTGTCAACTAAACCCGTAACCCAAGCTTTACTTCGTGTGCCCTCTTGATACCGATAGTGCTTTCACACAGCAGAGAATGAACGTTGAATCTGTGGGCCGTCAAAGTGTGTAAAGAATGATTTCAACGGCATAGCCTGCTGCTTGCAATGTTTAAGACACAAATGAGTAAAGATGCACAGGCACATTGTGTGCATAGGCGTACTTGTTATGATGACCTTAAAAACTGGGGAGGATTTAAAAAGGTAATGAGATAGTGCTAGCGTCTTTAATTAACAAGATGTTTGCTGCTAATTGTGTAGATGCACGCTAAATCAACAAGAATATTGAGGCGAACCCCTGCTCTATCCCTTTTTATAAAAAGACTACTTATGACTAAATCAACTTTAATTACAACTTTTAAAAACATTGTTGGTTCCAAAAATATCGCCACAAGTGAGGCGGATACCGCTTACTACCGAACAGGGTATCGTTACGGTCACGGTGGTGCGTTGGCGGTGGTGTTTCCTAATACGCTGCTCGAGCAGTGGCACGTCCTACAAGCTTGCGTAGAGGCTAAGTGTGCCATTATTATGCAAGCGAGCAAAACGGGGCTCACGGGTGGGTCTTCTCCTAGTGGGTTTGATTACGACCGCGATGTGGTGATTATCAACACCGGTAAAATCAAAAAAATCACGCTGCTAGACGGTGGCAAGCAAGTGTTAGTACTACCTGGTACAACTCTGTTTGAGTTGAGCGAAGCGCTCAAGAAGATAAACCGCGTTCCCCACTCGGTGCTAGGATCAACAACGATTGGTGCAACAGTCATTGGCGGCATTGCCAACAACGCTGGCGGAGCGCTCTGCAAGCGTGGGTCATCCTATACCGAACTGTCGCTGTTTGCGCGGGTGAATGAAGAGGGCAAACTCGAATTGGTCAACCACCTAGGCATCAACAACTTAGGCGAGACACCCGAAGAAATTTTTGCAAGCCTAGAAGCGGGGAACATCTCACCTGAGGACTTGGCTTCATGGGACAAGGCTGCCTCAGACCGCGACTATGCCAACCGCATTCGCGACATTGATGCCGATGTACCCAACCGTTACAACGCCGACCCCAAAAGGCTTTACGACGTGAGTGGCAGTGCGGGCAAGGTAGCTGCGTTTGCTGTACGCGTTGACACCTATCCTGTGCCAGAGAAAAAACAAGTCTTTGTACTTGGCGCAAACGATCCCAACCACTTTGTGACCATGCGGCGGCATGTTCTGAGTAACTTTAACGACCTACCTGAAATGTGTGAGTACCTTGACCGCGCTACCTTTGATACCGCTGCCAAGTACGGCAAAGATGTGTACCTATCTATTAAGTACCTTGGCACTGAACGACTGCCCAAGCTCTACGCATTTAAGGCTAAGGTCGAGTACCTACTCAACAAAATCCCGTTTTTACCCAAGTACATCCCTGACATGATCCTCTACTATGCCAGTCAGTTTTTCCCA
>JBCCOX010000474.1:0-4361 GCA_039025155.1 Deinococcota bacterium
CGGGTGTGATACCACCAAGGTAAGCGCCGCACTTGGCCTGTCTCAGCAGCATAACCAGCTTGCCACCCCAAGCCGTATAGGGTCAGCGCACCGGTGTCTTTGTTACGTCTTAACAGCACGTCTTGGAGGTCACGCTGGTGGGCTGCTAACATGTCCGTTAGGGCCTCGTAGCGCGTTCCGCTAAGCTTGTCAATATTGCCTATCGCATGGCTTGTAGTGCTGTCTGGTCGAGCCCACACAACATAGTGTGCGCCGGGGCGAGAAACAACGTCGTAAACAGCAGCTAGCTTTTTGCGCTTCAGCCCTTTGAGCAAAATTCGATAACGTTCAAAAGCGTCTTCTTGCGCAAGTGGCAAACGGTACCAGGTGATGGTGACCCACTCACCGGTTGGTGTTTTGGCGTCGAGTAGGGTACGCACGTCATCGTAAGCATGTTCAGCATAACCACGGTACTTGCCGTCGATAATCTGAGCCGTGGCAGTACTGGCATCACTAGATGATGCTGACGCTACCGCAGGTGCTGAAGATTTAGAAATCACAAGCTAATATTCCTTGCATACGTTGTGTGTTATTAAGCTAGGCTATAAAATCACACGCCAAGCTGCGTGCCGAGTAAATTAAAACCAAGCAGAAGATGACACTGTTGAGGATGTCATTATTTATGTGGTTGACACATTTGCCAAAACCCTGCTTAATGCGTGTATACCAAGACCAATCAACTACATCATAAATCTTTACAAGATGCCTGCATGTTTTAGTTGCATGTGCTAGCTGTTTCTACATGTCGGAAGTCTCAGTGTCGGAAGTCTGAGCGATTTTGTTTGTGTAAAATGATGATACTTGTACAGCAACGTCAACATGCAAAAAACGCGGCTCAACTAAAACCGCGTTTTTATAAGATGCTAGCTGCTCGAGCCCGAAGGTTCCGGCCGAGGATCAATGGGCGGACTGCTGTAGCGCTCAGCTTCACGGCGCTTGGTTTCTTCAGCCGCGGCGGCCGCCCGCCTCGAGGCTTCTTCTAAAAGGCGTTCTGCTTCGCTCATGTCGCGGTCAATCATATCCGCAATTTCTTCGGCACTTGCGCCCTCTTGCGTGCGGTTAAACGCGCTGCGAATCGCTTTACCATCTAGGGTTTCACGTTTTAGGAGGGCGAGTGAAATCCCTTCAATCGTAACCCAATGGCGGTCAATCAGCGCTTCGGTTTGCTGGTAGGCTTCTTGCAAAATACGGGTCACTTCTTCTTCAAGCTCGCGAGCAGTTTCTTCACTAAAGTCTTTACGGCGACTAATTTCTCCGCCCAAAAAGACTGGCCCTTCGTCGGACCCCCAAGCTACGTATTCTTCACCACCCATGCCAAAGTCTAAAACCATGCGCTTAGCAAGGCTAGTAGCTTGTTTAAGGTCGTTGGCAGCACCCGAAGAAATAGTGTCGGTAAGGCGTTTTTCAGCAACACGCCCACCAAAAGCCACAATGATCTGCTGCTTAAAGCGCTCTAAATTAGAAAACATCTCTTCTTTGGAAAGAGGCGCCATAAAGCCGCCTGCACCGCCGCGTGGCATAATGGTCACTTTGCGAATTTCACCGAGGTTGGCATGAGCTGCAAACGCCACGGCGTGCCCTGCTTCATGATAGGCCAGAATTTTGCGTTCATCTTCACTAGGAACCAAGCTACCGCGCCTGAGCCCCAAAACAATACGGTCAAGAGCTTCGTTAAAGTCTTGTTTAGAGATGATGTTTTTGCTGGTGCGGGCAGCCACGAGTGCAGCTTCATTGGTGAGGTTCTCGAGGTCAGCACCCGAAAACATCGGCGTAGCACTGGCTAGCTCATCTAGGTTAATGTCGTCTGCAATGGGTTTGTTGCGGACATGAACGCGCAAAATTTGCTCGCGCTCGCGGTGGGTAGGTAAGCCAATGGTCACCTGACGGTCAAAGCGCCCGGGGCGTAGTAGCGCTGGGTCAAGAATATCGGGGCGGTTGGTAGCAGCAATAATAATCACCGAGGTGTCTTTTTCAAAGCCGTCCATCTCAGACAAAATTTGGTTGAGAGTTTGCTCGCGCTCGTCGTGACCGCCGCCAATACCTGCACCGCGCCGCCTACCAATGGAGTCAAGCTCATCAATAAAAATAATAGCTGGTGAAGACTTGCGGGCTTCTTCAAACAGGTTGCGCACGCGGCTGGCACCCACGCCCACAAACATCTCCATAAACTCAGAAGCACTAACTGTTAAAAAGGGCACGCCGGCCTCGCCAGCCACAGCTCGAGCCAGCAAAGTTTTACCCGTTCCGGGCGGACCTACAAGTAGCATCCCTTTAGGAATTTCCGCACCGATGCGCAGGTACTTTTGCGGGTTTTTAAGAAAGTCCACAACCTCTTTAAGCTCTTGTTTGGCTTCTTCATGACCGGCAACGTCTTCAAAGGTGGTTCCCACTTTGTTTTCTTTGCCGTAGGTTTTAGCGCGTGACTGACCAAATTGCATAACTTGGCTCGAGCCACCTTGCGCGCGCATAAAAATAAACCAGAAAAAGCCTATTAAAATGACAATAGGTAAAATTGAAAAGATAATCCCTAGCCACGGTGAGGGGTTTTGCCCCACAACCTCAACGTTGTATTCACGCAGTAGCGAAATAAGGTCAGGGTCATCTACGGGAACGGTACGAAAGTTGCGAATGGCCCGAATTTGCCCGTCAATGTCTACCTGTGTTTCGTTAAATAGTTCCCCTTGAATACTGCTACCGTCTTCAATGGTAACAGCGCGCACGCGCCCTTCACGCACCAGTTCTTCGGTAAATGTAGAGTAGGGAATCTCCCGACTGGGTGCGTTGGAATTAAATTGATTGAACATAAAAATGCCCAAAATAATGAGCATTACTAGTATCCAAGGATTAAAAGATCGTTTCACAAGTCCTCCAAGCGGCTAAACGCACGCACATCAACATACTCGTGTGACAAAATATTAGTTATGCTAGCACCTGCTTAAATCCTGAGGCTGTAAGCTAAGGGACGAAGCAACCCATGCCTTAAAACAAACTTAGCAAGGCCTTGAACAGGAGCGTCAGCAGGGCGCTTATGGCATCTTGGTAGATACCGACATAAGTTAGATGTTAACGGCTGTTTGTCGAGTAAGGGCCAAAAAATGCCTAAAGTTTGACCAAGGTTTTGTGAAGAAGGTCTTGTGAAAAAGGTCTGACTACAAACACTCCGCCGTGAGCAGCTCTGTATTGTCTTAGTTAGCTTAATTTAGCATTTATACGCCGATGTTATTGCTTCAAGGAGTTGATAATGCCAAATCGCGTGCGCACCTGCCTGTGGCAGTTGAAAAGCTAATCGTCCGCAACATCGTCCACAACGACGCGATCACCGTGGCTGTGGGGTGCAGACACAAGCAAAAATACAAGTTCAGCACTGCTCATCATATTGCAAAGTTGATGGGGGCAAGCAGCAGGCACAGCGCAACCTTCTTGTGGGCTCAGTGTGTAAATTGTGCCAGCTAGCTCGAGCCTCGCCTGCCCTTCTATAACAAAGAAAAACTGCTGCGCGCGCTCATGATAGTGACGCACTTCGCAGCTTCCTGCGGGCACGCGCTCGACAATAACGCTCAATTCTGGGGTATTTAAGAAATGCCAACCATCACAGCCATCTCCCCACACATAATGTTCAGCATTAGCACAATTTACAATCATAGGTGTAGTGTAGCAGCCAAGAAAAACACCTCTCAGCAAGAGCGACTCTCCGCAGTGAGGTGTTGTGTCAACTAACTGTTAATTACGTTTAGCCACTTAGTTAAGCAGGGGCTAAAGGCCCTACGCACCTAACAAACAACTCACGTCGTTGAGCGTCAGTTAAAGATGCTTACTTGCGAACGAGTTGCTTGGTGTACGGAATGAGCGCCAAGTAGCGGGCACGTTTGATTGTTTGGGCCAAACGGCGTTGATACTTAGCTGATACACCTGTGCGGCGACGCGGTAAAATTTTACCGGTGTCCGAGATAAAGCGGCTGAGCATACGTGTATCGCGGTAATCGGTAACTTCCATTTGCCCGGACGTGAAAGGACACACCTTGGGTCTGCGCCCACGGCGGCCACCTGCGGGTTTGCGTGATTTTACAGGTTTTCTACTAGCCATAAAAAGGCTCCTTTCGTTGGGATAGCGTATTAGGTCAAGCTAATCACACAAATTTTGAGTATAAACGGGCTACCTGCTCAAGGTATGCTGCTAGCTAACACTGATGCTGCAGGTAGCAAGCAGTTATGCCTCGATGTACCTAAATCTGTTTGATAGACCTTTTAATCGTCAAAGCAACCATCAATGATATTATCTGCGACTTCTGAGATGTGTCTTAGTTCTCAGCAATGTCCTAGAA
>JBCCOX010000475.1:0-4351 GCA_039025155.1 Deinococcota bacterium
ACTGTCATAACAACCATCCTTATTGGATAAATATTAGTTTGGATATAGACGTTACAGGATGCTCTACTACAGGCTCGAGTCTGGTAAAAATACCTCAGAGCTTGTTTTAACCAAAAAAGTGTAACGCCACAACGATACTACTTATGGCTATCGTGATGGCATCTGTTAGAGGGAACTAGGTGAGAGGCTCGAGCCAACAGCCTCAACCTAAAAGCGCAACCAATAAACCCTTTTGCGCATGTAAACGATTTTCGGCTTGGTCAAATACAACGCTTCGCGGGCTGTAGAGGACATCTTCTGTGCATTCTTCGCCGTAATGCGCGGGGAGGTCATGCATAAACACACCCGTTGGCGCAAGGTCGTTAAGCCAGTCTGCTGTCACCGTGTAACCCGCAAAAGCCTCGAGCCGTGCTGCTGTCTCTGCTTCTTGCCCCATAGATGTCCATACATCCGTGTAGAGAACATCCGCACCTTGAACTGCGTCTCTGGGGTCATGGCTAATGTTGATGGTTGCGCCTTTGTCCCTCGCTGCTGCCACAATATCCGCGTGAGGTTCGTAACCTTCTGGACAGGCTACCGTGAGGGTGGTTCCTGCAAGTAGCGCCGCGTAAATATGCGAGTGGACAACGTTGTTGCCATCACCGACAAAGACAACGTGCAAGCCGCTAAGGTCGCTAAAGGTCTCCCGCAAGGTGAGGTAATCAGCGAGAAGCTGACACGGGTGAACTAAATCGGTGAGGCCGTTAATTACCGGAACATGCGCGTGCTGGGCGAGCATCTCCACTGTGCTGTGGGCAAAGGTGCGCGCCATAATGCCATCAAACCAGCGCTCTAAGTTACTGGCCACATCTCGCAAAGATTCACGTTTGCCAATGCCTACAAATTGCTGGTCAAGTAGTACGGCATGGCCGCCGAGTTGGAACATGCCAACATCAAACGTAGAGCGGGTTCTAAGTGAGGGCTTTTCAAACAGCATGGCGAGGCTTTTACCCGCGAGTGCGTGAACCTGCTCGCCTTGTTTGACGCGCTGCTTAATATCCGCAGCAATGTCTAAAATCTCAAAAAAGGCATCTGGACTAAGGTCGCTGAGTGAGACGAGATCGCCGCCGCGTAAACTGCTTTGATAGCTTCCTTGGGCGAGCGATTGAGGTTGGCTAAGAACTGTGTCTGAGGGTGTCATGAAACCTCCCGATATCGAGTACCCGATGTTGAGTACCTGCATAAGTATTTATGCGTGAAGGCTCAATAATACCCAAAATGCTTGCCTAATTAAAAGCCCAAGAGACCCAAATACCACGCCATGAGGGGACGGCCTATAAATAACGCCAAGAGTCCAGAGAGTGCTAGATAAGGTCCAAACGGGATGATTTTTGCACCGCTTAGCAAACGGCTGATGATGCCGCCAACAGCACCTACAATAAATGACAAAAACAGGGCAACCAAAACAAGTTGCCAGCCTAGAAACGTGCCGAGGACAGCAGCTAGTTTCACATCACCAAAACCCATGGCGATGGGTTCGTCGTCGGCAGTGACGTTGAGGCTCGAGCCACCTGAGCTATCTGCACTACTAGGAGCATCCTTTGCGTCTTGCCCCGCACTCGTAAGCTGATCTACTGATGTAGGGGTAGCTTTGGTGATGGTATCTCCGCTACCAGCCTCATCTATTTTGATTGAAATACCATCAGCGTTGGCTTCTGATGAGGTTGAGGCATCAGATACAGCCTCAACACGGCCTGTTAACTCCATCAGCCACCAGTACAACGCACCTAACACAGCCGCGGCCCCTGCAGCTGCCGCACTACCTAACAAACCAGTTTGCACACTGATAAAAGGATGCCACGGCAAGATGATGAGGCTAAGCCCCCAAAGCCCATAAAGGATGGGTTCTGGTATACGCCAAACGCGCTTGGTGACAACGTTGAGTATGACCGACGCAAGTGCTAGCGCAAGTCCGACCCACACACCAGCTAGTGCGCCAGCTAACGCTGCAATGTTCACCTGATCCATGCCCACAGGAAAGAGGCGCTCGGCGGTATCTTGAAAACGCCGCAATGCCAGCGACCCCACCCGGTTAATCAGCGTAATACAGCCGGCTGCAAAGGCAGCGCCAAAGACAGCCTCACCTAAATTGGGTAGATTACTAAAAGGACTGTAAAGCAGTGCCCCGAAAATCCCTACTACTGTGGCTGGCAACGTCAAGCTGTCGGGTAGTAAATAGTGGTCGATGTCGATCATGGACATCATGAGGAGCATGGCGTAGAGCGCGAGCAAGGGAAGGACGGTCGCGTTGAATAAGAGTGGTGGAAAGCGCCACGCCAATAGCACAAAGCCTAGTGCCATAATGCCTTCGATGATGGGGTAACGCGCTGAGATGGGCGTGCGGCATTTGCGGCAACGCCTGCCTAGTGCTAGCCACGAAAAAATAGGCACTAAGTCCCACGGTTGCAAGCGGTAGCCGCAATTGGGACAGCTCGAGCCCGGAAACACCACCGACCGCCCCGCTGGCACCCTAAAGATAACTACATTTGCAAAACTACCCACAAGCGCGCCAAGCACACCAGCCAAAATAAGTGAAAACGCCGTAAATCCTATAAACACGCTTTAAGTATAGCCTCACAAACGCACCCGTATACACGTTTGAGGCAATATCTTAGGATGCTCTTGGCACTTCGCTCACGATGCTTTCATCTTCACATCGCCCCAGCGGTTTGAGTGCTAACATGGCAACCATGTGGAAATTAACAACCCTTTTACTAGCTGGTTTATGTGTTTTTGTTGCGTTCCGTCCGACCAATCTTGAAGCTCAACAAACGGCTGGTGGTCTAGTATTTGTCAACACCGCTGAGTTGTTTAGGGCCCACCCTGCGGGTCAAGCGGCTGCGGATGTGCAACAGCGCGCCAACGACGAACTGGGCGGGCTGCGTGAAAGTATTGAGCCACTCGCCCAAAAAATTGCCTCTGGGCAACCACTGAGTGCCGAAGAGCGCGACTCTTACGATCTGTTCCGCCGCTCTATTGAAACCACCAGTGAGCGCTACCGCCAAGAGTTTGAGCAAGCTGCTGCGCCCGCCCAAGCAGACATTCAAGCTGCTATTGATGTTGTTGCTCAAGAAAACGGCTACAACGTTGTTATGGATGGTAACGTTGCTGGGCAGACGGGTGTAGGCTTAGTTGTCTTTGCGGCTGAAGGGCTAGACATCACCCCACTCGTAGTACGTCGTATTCGTTAAGGAAGTCAACTGACCTGTAAGCATCAGTCAAAAATAATCAAAAGTGATAATCCCTGCGAGGTGATGACCTTAGCAGGGATTGTTTTTGGTGAGGATGTAAGCATCAGCTAAAATGAGCCCCAAACTATCGAGGATTCATCAGGATGCGTTGGCTATGTTGAGGATGTCCTTGAGCCCCCTCATCTTGCTAAGAACTGGATTCATCTACCTGAAACCCGTGCGTTGCTAAAAAAGCTTTGTCATCATCCGTTAAAGGAGCTTTAGAAAGCATGTCGGGGCGACGTTGGAGTGTTCTCAGCAAAGCCTGCTCACGTCGCCAACGACTAATGTTGGCATGATGCCCGCTTATAAGTACATCTGGGATGGTTGCCTCTGCAAACGTGGCCGGGCGCGTGTACTCGGGGTAATCCAACAAACCTGTGCTGTGTGAATCTTGCTGATGACTATTGGCATCCCCTAACACACCGGGTTGCAAGCGGGCAGTAGCTTCAATAAGCGCAAGTGCGGCAAGCTCCCCGCCCATGAGCACATAGTCGCCAATGCTAATTTCACGGGTGACCAACGGTTCGACTCGAGCATCAAAGCCTTCATAACGACCAGATAACAAGCAAAGATGCTGTTTTTGGGCGAGGTCTTCAACTAAAGACTGGGTGAGGGGTTCACCTGCTGGTGTTAGTAAAATAACCTCGTCTAGTGGAGGAGAGGTCTGCTGGACGGACTCGAGCGCTCGAGCCACAATATCCACCCGAATAACCATGCCAGCCCCACCACCATAAGGGGTGTCGTCAACGGTTTTGTGTTTGTCGGTTGCTACATCTCGCAAATTGCGCACGCGGATGTCAATGAGGCCGTCACGGACGGCCCGGCCGAGTAGCGCTTCATTACACCAAGGTTCAAGCAACTGCGGAAACAATGTAAGAACGGTGTAGATCATTTAGCTGTTGGAGGTAAGCTCGAGCAAACCCTCGGGTGGGTTAGTGACATAAACGCCGTCAGCATTCACCTCAACATAATCCGCTTGGAGAGGGAGCATGTGCTCATCACCCTCTGCTGTGGCAATCACTAGCAGGTCTTGACCTCCTGCTGCTAGCACATCAACAACCTCACCTAATAGCTCACCG
>JBCCOX010000476.1:0-4348 GCA_039025155.1 Deinococcota bacterium
ATGCCTGACAGTTATCAGCTATTTTGACTCGCAGTCTAGCTAGGCGTAGCTGGACCTTCTTACTGATTCATGCAACAAAGCCCCTTGTATACACTAATTTTACGTTGCCAACATCAATGTACTTGCAGGGCTCCCTGATAAGAATCTGGCAAAACAAGTATCTCTCAACATATTAAGCTAGCGCGGTTGTACACTCACAGTAATCGGCTCAACCGCCATCAGCACGCCAACAACACTGTAGTTTTCACCGTCTACCCGCCCCCAGTAACCTTGGGTGGTCTCGTCTTTGCTAAACACAACGCGCACGCCGTCACTTTCAAAGCTAGCGTCTGCTGCGCCTGCGAAAGCAAGCCCACTGGCGCCTGCTTCGGGGCTGTCTATAAGTTGGGTAAGCACGTCTGCGAGTACGCTGGGGCCAAAGATATCCACTGCAAAAATAGTACCTTTATCGTAGTAAAAGCCAACCTCAGCCGTGTTTTCACGTTCGCTCAGGATTGTGACAACACCTGTCTCATCAACAGTATCACCGTGAGACAACAAGCTTATGCGCACGCCGCTCACAGCGTCCAGGCTATCCACCTCAGCAGTTTCAATGAGTGCCACGTGACCTTCGCCGATGACCTCGAGCGCGCCGTCAGCAGCAATGGCTAGGGCGGTATTTTCACCAATGCCTGCGCCCATGCTAAGACCTGCCTCAGCAAGTGCGCCGATAAGCCGCCCAAAGCGCCCGCGCTCCACAAAGTGCTGGTCTAAAATCATGCTGTCTACTAAGGCGAGTCCAGCTTCGGTTGTTACGGCACTTTCACCACCTAGCAGGGTGTCTATGCTCGAGCCACCGCTAATCATGACCTCACTCATCATGGCTGCACCCGCGCTTGTACCTGCAATGACCGCACCCGCGTCAAATTGCTCACGGATAGCCGCCATCACCGGAGTATCTGCGCCATCTTCAGTGAGTAAGGCTTCGGTAATGCGCCGCTGATCGCCACCAGTAAAGAAAAACCCATGACAGTTGGCAACCTCGCCTACAAGCTCCTCACTGTAACTAGCTTCTGCTGCGTTATCTACACTGATGTCAACAATGCTGCTGTCCACACCGTAACTTACAAAGTCTGTCACGTAGCTTTCGGCACTGCCCAGCGGGTCGCTACTCGCGGTTCCCAAAATGCAGATGAGCGGGCGATCACTGCTCGCACGGGCAATCACGGCCTCGTAAATAGCGGCGTTGTCGCTCTCGAGCGCGCCACCAATCGCCACCAAATCGCCCGCACTTGCCCACATCAAAACCCCCACAAGTAACATCCCCATGCCTATTTGTTTCGCTTGAATACGCATTTTATTTCTCCTCTGCAGTTGACATTCACTGTAAGCCGGTAATTGTGTTCCAGAACTATATCATCATGAGGTTGAGGTTGAAGTTGAGGATAAGCTCATCAGCTAATACTAAATCGAAGCAACAATGTCGTAGTCTACATCGTCTAAGGGTACGCTCTTGCTTCGCAGAACTTCGTGACCACGAGCGTTTTGCATGGCACGTTGTGCCACGCAAAAAGCACTTTGGTATAACGTGAGACGTTATCAGCTTAAATGGTCTCCCTGCGTGCTATCATTTTGCCCATGATTGAGACCAAACCTTTACTTTCCACAGTTCGTGACGAGGTCGTTCGTGATGAAGCGCTCTTTGACCTTGTTGAGCAAGAGTTTGTACGGCAACGCGACGGGCTCGAGCTAATCGCCTCAGAAAACTTTACCTCGCAGCAAGTTATGGAAGCTGTCGGCAGTGTGCTCACCAACAAATACGCTGAGGGCTACCCCGGCAAGCGCTACTACGGCGGCTGTGAAGTTGTAGATAAAGTTGAACAACTGGCTATTGACCGGGCTAAAGAACTTTTTGGCGCAGCTTGGGCAAACGTACAACCGCACTCTGGCTCATCTGCCAATTTAGCTGTCTACTACGCGCTACTTGACCGTGGCGACACTATTTTAGGCATGGATTTGTCACACGGGGGCCACCTTACGCACGGCTCGCCTGTGAACTTTTCCGGCTTGCACTACAACGTGGTGGGCTATCAAGTAGATGCTGAAACCGAGCAAATTGACCATGAGGCCGTGCGCAACTTGGCGCTCGAGCACCGTCCCAAACTCATCATTGCAGGCGCGTCTGCCTATAGCCGCGTGCTAGACTTTGCCAAATTCCGCAGCATTGCCGACGAAGTTGGTGCGTATTTGCTAGCAGATATTGCCCATATCGCTGGACTCGTGGTTGCTGGCCTTCACCCTAGCCCCATCCCGCATGCGCACGTTGTTACCACCACAACCCACAAAACCCTGCGCGGCCCGCGCGCTGGGCTCATTCTTTCCAACGACCTTGAGCTTGGCAAAAAGTTTAACAAGATGATTTTTCCGGGGACGCAAGGGGGGCCGCTCGAGCATGTCATCGCTGCTAAAGCCGTGGCCTTCTTTGAAGCTATGCGCCCCGAATTTAAAACCTATGCCCAACTTATCTTGGACAACGCCCAAGCGCTGAGCCAAGCGCTCATAAGCAGAGGTTACCGCGTTGTGTCTGGTGGTACTGACAACCACGTATTTTTACTTGACCTGCGCGAGCATGGCATCACGGGTAAAGAAGCCCAAGCGCGTTTAGACGCAGTGCAAATTACCGTCAACAAAAACACCATTCCATTTGACCCGGCTTCACCCTTTGTGACCTCGGGCATTCGCATTGGCACACCGGCGCTGAGTACCCGTGGGTTTACGCCAGATACCATGCCAGAGGTTGCCAGCCTCATTGACCGGGCGCTACAAGGCGAGCCAGCAGACCAAGTCCGGGCAGATGTGACCCGTTTAGCCAGTCAGTATCCGATGCCTTAAGGTGAGGTTGACAGGGCTCGAGGCTTTCTAGGTGATGTTCTTGCTTATGCCCCATCGAGCTGTGCCATCAATTTTAGAAGGCTAGGTATATATGAGCCTCGAGCCTCTTGTGACACGATTCGGACACTAGAAGCTGTCTAAAAAGTTCTCGAAAGGTCTTGTTATCGTCTTATGGATGACCTCAACTACCGTGTAGGACGTTACCTATATTGATTGATGTGGCTGAACGATGTCTAAAATTACCTTTTAAGACAGGCTTTTAGAAGCTTCTCCTACACGCTATCCCTATACGCTGTCATCGTCATACTGATGCTCAAGGTTTACAACATTGGCATTTGCCAATCTCAACAGCTTGATTTTGGTGATCAGATGGACACATTATCAGACCGATAAATTAGTAGAGGCTATTGATATGTGCCTCGAGCGCGTCTAAAGCTAGCTCGGGGCGCATATTTTTATCTGAGATAATCTCATGAACACCGTGAATAAGCGCGCTGCTTACAACCGCGTAGTCAGCGCCTAGGCGGTTTACAGGTGGACTTACGATGGCGTCTAGCGTGGTTGGCACAAGCCGGTAATAAGGGTGCTGCGCTAAAATTTCTGGACTTTCGTAACTACTTTCGTGTAAGGGTAAATAGCCAACCTCAGCCCGCCACGTGTCAAACGCAGCTTGGGTCATAAAGGCAATGAGCGCAGCAGCGGCATCTGACTGATCTGTCGTTTCATGAACCGCTAAATACCACCCTCCCAAGCTTGCTACGCTGCGGCTGCGCCCACTGGGAAGCCGGGCTACCCCAACACGTTCTTGTAAGGGGCTTTGCCTTATACGGGTAAGCGCGCCCGTACCCGCCCGCAAAAAAGCAACTTGCCCGCTAAGCCAAGCGTCTACAGCAGCAGTTTCGTTGTAACTTAAGACCGCTTCTGGCGAGACAGCCCCCACCCAACGCTGGGCATAGCTTAAGGCTCGAGCGGCGTCACTATTGTTTAGGGCAAGCGCCCTACCATCTTCTACGAGTGGCGGCGCACCTTGCGCGACAAGCCACTCGAGCGCGTTGTCAATTAAATCTGCTTGGCGCGCACCCTGCCACACATATCCCCAAAAGTTAGTCGCGCCAATAGCCCGTTCCCCGCGCTGAATTTCAAAGGCGAGGGCTTCCAGTTCTTGCCAACTGACCGGGGGTGACAAATACCCGTATTTGTCCAGTAGATCGCGGCGATAATAAAGCACACCCAGTTCAGGTGCATACGGAATGGCCACTTGGCGGCCATCAAACTTTCCTGCACCTATAAGTTCCTCAAACATGCCGGCCGTTAACTCAGCAGTTTGCTGGTTGAGGTTGTCTAAGTGAGGTCCCAAACGCCCAAGTTGGCTGGGTTCCACCATCATCACATCTAGGTTAGGTGAGTCTGTCTCGAGCAGGACAGCAAGCATGGCAGCGTACAGTTCAGGGTCGTCTGGCACGTCGTGAATGATGAC
>JBCCOX010000477.1:0-4336 GCA_039025155.1 Deinococcota bacterium
CAAGATTTTAGGTTAAGGCGAAACTCGTCATGCGCCCAAGCGGGCGCATTTTCTATACTTTTTGACACACATCACTTTTTGACACATATTAACTAGCAACTGAGGAGGCTAAGTGGCACTACAGGTGACAACGCAACCCAACGAAAAACTCAAGCGTAACCTAGGTTTGTTTGATGTTTACGCGGTGAGTACTGGGGCTATGTTTAGTTCGGGGTTTTTTTTGCTGCCGGGCGTTGCTATGGCCGAAACGGGCCCGTCGGTGGTGCTCGCGTATTTGCTCTCGAGCTTCATTATTGCGCCAGCTATGTTCAGCATGGCAGAACTCACGACAGCCATGCCTAGAGCAGGCGGGGATTACTACTGCATTGACCGCAGCTTGGGGCCGCTAGCGGGTACCATTGGTGGGTTGGGAACGTGGCTTGCCTTGGTGCTTAAAAGTGCGTTTGCACTGGTGGGTATTGGCGCGTATCTAACGCTGTTTTTAGACATGCCTATTCGCCCTATTGCAGCAGTTCTCACCATTGTGTTTGCTGTGCTGAACATCATTGGTGCCAAAGAAAGTACAGGCTTACAGCGTATCTTGGTCGCAGCGCTTGTTAGCATCATGGCGTTTTACTGTATTCAAGGCCTAGCGAGTGTGTCTAGTTTAGGCTTTGCAGGTATTGCAGCGGACCGCTTTACACCCTTTTTGCCCAACGGCATTCAAGGATTTTTGGGCACGGTTGGGTTAGTGTTTGTGTCGTATGCGGGGCTTACCAAAGTGGCCAGCATTGCCGAAGAAGTGCGCACACCAGACCGCAACATTCCTCTGGGCATGATTTTGGCGCTTATGACGACCATCATCATCTACGTGGTGGGTGTTTATATTATGGTGGCTATTTTGCCGTCAGCCGACCTTGTCAATAGCCTCACCCCAGTAGCAGATGCAGGGGCAGCGTTTCTCAACTGGCTTCCCGGGCCTGTCTTACTTATTCTGATTGTGATTGCTGCCATTGCTGCGTTTGCGTCCACGGCGAACGCAGGTATTTTGTCGGCCTCGCGTTATCCGCTGGCAATGTCCAGAGATCACTTAATCCCTAAGCCGTTTAGCAGTATTGGGCGCTACAAAACGCCGACCTTTTCAATTGTTGTCACCAGCAGTTTGATGCTGTTTGCGGTGCTGTTTTTAGATGTTGCCAACATCGCTAAACTGGCGAGTGCGTTTCAACTGATGATCTTTGCGCTCATTAATTTGTCAGTGATTGTGATGCGCGAAAGCCGTATCAGCAGTTATGTACCCGGTTTTGAGTCGCCGCTTTATCCGTGGTTACAGATTTTTGGCATTGTAGCGTCGGTCTTGCTCATCGTTGAAATTGGCCGTGCGTCCACTATTTTTACGCTCATGTTGGTCGCGCTCGCAATTATTTGGTATTACGCTTATGCTCGAGCCAACGTAGAGCGTGAAGGCGCGATCTATCATATTTACGCACGTTTGGGTAAGCGCCGCTTTGAAGGCCTCGACCACGAACTGCGCGATATTCTCAAAGAGCGCCAGTTAGAAGAAAGTGACCCCTATGAGCGCATTGTCTCACAAGCGCGGGTGTTTGACTTTGAAGCTGTTGAAAGCTACGAAGTTATCGTTAAACACGTTGCAGACGCACTAGCTAAGGACGTTGCCTATAGTGCAAGCGACCTCGAGACCATGTTTTTAACGGGGCAGCACATTGGCGCAACAGCAGTGTCTCACGGGGCAGCGCTACCTGAACTGCGCCTTTCAGGCATTGTGCAAACTGAGATTGTGTTGGTGCGTATTCACCAAGGTCTAAAGCTCGAGCTAGACGACGTAGCCGGCAAGCGTATTGCTGCCAATCAACCGGTTCATGCGGTGATTTTTTTACTTAGCCCGCAAGAAAAAACGGGGCAACACTTGCGCATTTTGGCAGAACTGGTCTCCCGGGTAGACGAAGAAGGTTTTTTACACGAGTGGCACGCCGCCCAAGACGACAACAGCTTGCGCGAGGTCTTTTTGCGGCACGAGCGCTTTGTGCAAATCCGCTTAAATCATCCGCAAGCCAAACACGACTTTGTGGGCAAACATGCTGCTGACATCAACTTACCTAAAGGCACGCTCCTAGCGCTCATTCAGCGTGATGGCGAAACCTTAGTGCCGCAAGCGGACACGGTGTTACAAGCAGATGACTGCTTAACGGTCATCGGTGACCCACGTCATGTCAACGAATTGTACGAGGCTTATCACTGAGCGAAGTTGGTTGAGGGTGTCACGTTCAGGCTGCTGCATGACATTTTCAGTATCCTGTGACGCTTTACCTACATCTACAGCCGCCGAGAGAAGCTAACAACACGTGAAAGCTTTTCCGGCGGCCTCTATATCTGGTATCGTGAGGGCATGACTGGCTCGTCTGCTTCTATTAACACTGGCTCTATGAAGCACAATGCTGCAGGTGGCAGTTCTGCCACATCACAGTATCGTCTTGGTATGTTGGGCGCTGGCACGGTGGGGTCTGCGTTTGCAGACATGCTTGCTGGGCGCAACTTGCCTGTGAGATTGGCACACATTCTTGTGCGCGACCTCGCCAAAACGCGCACGCAAGCACTGCTGAGTGACCGCCTCACGACAAATGCTGAGCTCGTGGTAGAGGATGCCGACATCATCATTGAACTCATGGGCGGGACTGAGCAAGCTGGCGACCTTATGTTACAGGCGCTTTCTGCAGGCAAACCAGTAATTACCGCCAATAAAGCGGCGCTAGCTGAGCGCTGGGATGAGTTTTTACCCTACTTGGCGCGCGGTCAGGTCTATTTTGAGTCAGCAGTGATGGCCGGGACGCCTATTGTAGCTGCACTTACAGGCGGGCTTAGGGCGTCTAAACCTATTGAACTGCACGCTATTCTGAATGGGACGTGTAACTACATGCTGCAACAGCTCGAGGCAGGTGTCTTGTTTGCAGACGCCCTCGCCGAAGCGCAAGCCCTCGGCTATGCTGAAGCTGACCCCAGCTTAGATATTGGCGGCTTTGATGCAGCCCATAAACTGACCATTTTAGGACGCCTAGCGTTTAATCCTGAACTGACTTGGGATGCCGTTAAGGTCAATACCACAGGCATTCAAGAGCTAACCCCAGCCGTGGTCCAAGAAGCGATGGAAGACGGCGGGCGGGTGCGCTTGGTTGGGAGCATCTACCCACAAGAGGGTACTTGGCAGGCCGTTGTACGTCCGGTCTATTTACCTGCTAGCCATCCGCTGTCGGGTTCTGCCAGTGAGCGTAACGGCATGGTGTTTCGCAGCGACGCGCTGGGTTATGTGAGCATGATTGGTCCCGGCGCGGGCGGCAAAGAAACAGCCAGTGGCATTTTAGCAGACCTTTATGCACTCTTAGACGGCCAGCGCGGGCCAGCGCCACTACAACAGGCCGCTGAGGTTCCTGAAGGTGTGCGGATTGACACCTTAGGCGAAGTGCTCGAGTAGCTCGAAGCTGAGCCTTTGTGAGGGCAAATTGACTTAGTTAGTCCGGCTCAGATGACAGATAAAGTGTGCTCGAGAAATAATCTAGGTCTGCGGCTAATCCTGTCATTGCGGCAGCCATTTTCATCTGTGCGAGGCTGTACAAGCTTGCAAGCTTATACCTTCCTGAGGTTGTGTTGGCAAGATAATCATGATGCACTTCAAGCATCACAATAAGTCCCCAGTAAATGTGCTTACCTTGATAGTTTTGGACTAAGAAATTCTTAACGGGCGGTTGCTGAAAGTTCCGTATGCCATCTTTATCCGTAAACGTAAAAACGGTTTCTTTGAAGTCTTCTATGATGTAAGGTGACGCGATATGTTGCGCAATGCTAAGCTCGCTGGGAAATCCTTGCGCGTCAGTGATTTGCAACGTGTCGTTAACACGGAGTGTACTGCCCATGATAGCCCCCATTTAATACCAAATCCGGTTGATTCCCGAAGGGATCAACCCCTGCCAGAGCAGGTAAGATACACTACGAAATCCGCGTTGGACGAGATGATGCCTTTAGGCATTATTCGGTATATAAGCGGATTTCGTATAAGAAGATGCTTTTAACTAGAAAGTTTTGAACTAGAAAGTCTTGGAGAATTTAAGGATGACGCCAACACCGCATTATTACAGTACTCGCAATCAAGATAGCGTACAACCTCATCTATCGTTTCAAGATGCCCTTTTGTCTGGCCTGGCACCAGATGGCGGCCTCTATGTGCCGGATAGCATTCCCAAGCTTGAAGCTAGTGCTTGGCAGGATGCAGAAAGTTTTGCCGACCTTGCCAAACAGGTTCTTTGGGCTTGGCTCGCTGACGACCTCGAGCGTGATGCGTTTGAGG
>JBCCOX010000478.1:0-4335 GCA_039025155.1 Deinococcota bacterium
TGCTGTCATCCGGCACGCGAAAGTGGAGCGCACTACTTTCAACTTGGGTTATGCGCTGCCCGCGGTCTGCAATGAGGTTGATGCGCTTGGCGTTGGCAGCGTGTACATTCAGGTAGTTGCCTTCTGCCCGAATGCTGTCAATAATCACACCGGTAGACGCATAAAACTGACCTGCTTGCAAAGCGTCTAGGATGGTTTGCGCGGTTATATCCTGCTGACTAGCAACCTGCACCATATTCCAAGCCAGAGCAGTATCACCTTCGTGATGGCTGTCATCGTTGGCAAAACCCCACACAAACTTACCCCTACTTAGTAGCATGTCCCAGCGGTTGGTTGCCGTGGGTTCACCTTCGGCGCGGCGGGTAGTGCCGTTGTAGATTTCAATACCTGTGTAACCATCCAAAAGTTCGAGGTCATGTTGCTGCCAATGATCGTTGTAGAGATTGCGGTTGGGGTGGCAGGCAATCGCTAGCGCACCATCTGCACGAATGGCACTCACCACAATTTGGCGGTCTGAGTCAGGGCCAACCATAGTAGACGCGCCAATTTGTAATACGTGGGGGCCTTCTGCAGAGACCTCGAGCCCAGCAATCAATACCATCCCCCGAGAGCTTAGCCCACACGTATCCGTCAAAAAATCATGGTCGCTGAGCACCAAAAAGTCATAACCTTGGGCGGCATAGTCGTCCACGACAGCTTGTGGGCTGCGGCTGCCATCGCTGTTGGTGGTATGGCTGTGCAAATTTCCGCGCAACCAGCGTGACGGCTCGGGGCTATAAGGTGACTGCAGAGTAGGCATGGTGATGTTCTCCTAAAAGGTTTGGGCTGAGATTTTCAAGCAATATCTTCAAGCGATGTCTTCAAATGATGTCTTCACAAAACGACGCCTTCAAAAAATGCAAACAGCCCCCATCATAGCCTTTGGGTGTCACGGTTTAACGTGCTTTGATGTGTCCTTTGTCGCTTGTTGGTTATAAGTTGCGCAGTTGTTGGTGACAGCAGGGCGAGTTAATGTTGCTAGGGATGTTGCTGCTGCCTCGAGCCTCAACCAGCTTGCTGTCCAAGTGCTGGCAGTTCAACGTCAGCCCAACACAGCATCATTGATGCCTTGTATGAATCCTTGTATGAACCCTCATGAGACCTTTGACGCTATTTTCTGAAGAAATCATGAGATGGTTGAGGCTTTGAGGATGGTAGGTTTATCTTATCCTGAACACACTTTATTGATGTTTACTAGGAATGCCATCAGGGTACTCGAGCATTTTCTCATCTAAACTCTGCTACACTCTAAGCGTTTAGATCACTAGATTTTACATGTCATCAACTCATGAAGCTTGAGGAGCTTTAGCTATGAACATACGTCATCTTGGAATGATCATCTTTACTGCTTTGTCTATATCTGTTTATGCACAACCTCAATCAGAAATGTTTACAGACACAGAATTTACCGTGCTCGAGGACGAACGCCTCATGAATGGCTACACTGTTCAGACGTGGCGACCTGAAGACACAAGCTCGCTGTTTGCAGGCACTATCATCGTCGTACAAACGCCTCATGGTGAGGTGCTTCAATATGAAGATGCCATTTTAGACATTGCTGAGGTTTCTGGTACAGACATCACCGGTACGGGCGTTCCCAATCTTGTAATAGAAGGTTTTTCTGGTGGGGCACACTGCTGTTTTACAACAACCGTGCTCGAGCTTAACAATGCACCTCAAGACGTACTAACTACACCCGAGGTACTATCCACACCCTACGGTGAGTGTGGCGGCGATTTTGCTGACCTAGATGGTAACGGTACTTTTGAATACCGCACCTGCGACGATAGCTTTGCCTATGAATACTGCAGTTATGCTGCGTCACCTTTAGTTTTAAGCATCATGCATTACGACGCTACACTTGGTCAGTACGTTGCGGCGAGTCCCAACTACCCGGCTGAGTTTGCTGGCGAAATTGCTTGGGGACTAAGCCGCGCGCTCCAGCACTATTCTGGGCGCAATGAGTACGAAGACAGTGTAGACGGCACGCCAAAGTGTGAAGTGCTAGGACTCATTTTGGCGTATTTATACGTTGGCGAGATTGATCTGGCACGCGCAGCTCTAGATAGGTTCTATGAAGAACCCGACAAAGAGCGCTTTTGGCAGCAAATTTTAACGCGAACGTCAGCAAGCTACTTTTATACAAGCAGTGAATAGGCTAAACTAATGCTCGTGCTTTTTAAGTTCACACGCCGACATCTTATGACACGTAATCTAGTGCTTGCACTTTATTTATGTCTTGCTCCAGCATGGGCTGGGTTGCCGTCGGCGTGTTTGGTTGAAACGCCATTAAGTGGCGGCATGCGCGCGCCGCTTGCCAGCATGGTTGAAGCTGAGCAGCGCGTCAACGTGGCCCAACAACAACAGCCTAAAGGCGTAGCTGCGAACTTACTCAAACAGGGGCGTGTCCCCGTACCAGCTTTGACATGGCACACAGTGCCCCATGTTCATACAACAGAACCACCCAGCAGGCTTTATGTGATGTTTTCAAGGTGGTCGCTCGAGGGTGGTTGAATCTCCGTATCACCTTTAGTAGTACCCTCAAATTCCTCTAAAATTTAACTGGATGATGTCATTAACTGTGTTTTATCCGGCCTGTTAGATGCCATCATGACCTCGCATCGTTGCCTACTAGAACGTTGCTCTACTAGAACATCGTTCACTGACTAGATGAGCATCCTAGTGTGGCCGAAGTGCGTATAAAGGCTGATGTTAAACGGCATACCTAGACCTCATATCTGAATGGGTACTGCTCTCATTATCTGCTGACACACTTTTCAGATGATGAGAGCAAGCTGATGGTTAAATCAGCTTGTAATGAGCTTTGCAGGTCTGCCTCAATCTGATGAGCATCAGCTACTCAATATCAACTATCTCAACCTCGTTAGCAACACGTTGAAGTTCATAGGAGACATAATGAAAAAATCTAACCGTACCTTTACCGGCATTATTGTGCTGGCGTCGCTTGTTGTATCACTTGCTTACTTATGGCAACCTTGGGACCGCTCAGGGGAACCTAACCTCCGTCTTGGCCTTGACCTGCAGGGCGGCCTGCGCGTGGTCATGCAAACCCAAGAAGAAACCCCCCTGCCCGAAGACCTGCAAGCTGCCCGCAGTGTGATTGAAAATCGTGTGAACGAATTTGGTGTGTCTGAACCGCTAATTCAAACGAGCGGAGACCGCCGCATTATCATCGAATTACCCGGTCTTTCCGCCGAAGACCAAGACCGTGCGCTCGACCTCATTGGTCAACAAGCTATTTTAGAATTTCGCTTAGTGCGCCCCTCTGCAGCAGGTAAGTTTGCCCCTACAATGGTAGAAAGCGACCTCGAGCCAGCCTCGTTTACAGGTGAAATTTTGCAAGATGCTAGGGCTGACTTTATGCAGGGAAGCACCGCGCTGGTTGCCCCCACGGTCACCTTTAACATTCGCAACCGCTTTACCAGAGAGTTTGGGCGCTTTACCAGTACCAACATTGGCAGGCGCATGGCCATCGTGCTAGACGGCCGTGTCATTAGCGCGCCGCAAATTAACGGCCGCATTGACAGTCAAGGGCAAATTGACGGGCTCCTTGGTGGGATTGATGAAGCCATTGACTTAGCCTTAGTCTTGCGTTCAGGTAGTTTGCCTATTTCTCTGGAAGTACAAGAAATTCGTGCCATTGGCCCAACTCTAGGACAAGATTCAATTCGGGCGGGCACAAGAGCCGGTTTAATCGGTGCTGGTTTGGTCATCATCGCGGTACTTGGCTACTACGGGCCGCTGTTTGGTGGCGTGCTAGCTGTGGGCTTGCTGTTTGCCGCACTCATTATCTTTGCAGCGCTCGCTGGTCTTGGTGCTGCACTTACCTTACCCGGCTTAGCAGGCTTGGTGCTCACCATTGGTGCTGCTGTAGACGGCAATGTTATTTCGTTTGAGCGCATTAAAGAAGAACTTCGTGATGGTCGCAGTTTACGCTTAGCCATGCGCAACGGCTTTCAAAGTTCCCTGTCTGCCATTTTGGATGCCAACATCACCACGCTCCTTGCAGCAGCAGCCCTTTATCAATACACAACTGGTCCTGTACGCGGCTTTGCGGTTACGCTCGCCATTGGCATTGTAGCTGCGGTATTTGTCAACACGGTTGTTGTGCCATTTATGCTCAGCGTACTTACCCTAAAGTTCAAAAAACCGCGCTTCATTGGCCAGCTTTCGGTAACTAACTTCAAATTTGTAGCGCGCGCGCCTATCATTATTGCTGTTTCTGGTGGGCTTGCACTCATTTCTATTTTGGGTGTCGTCATCGGTGGGCTTAAA
>JBCCOX010000479.1:0-4330 GCA_039025155.1 Deinococcota bacterium
CCGATTTCGATGGGAACGGTGTAAAGCCCGTAGGGGTTTATAAAGTGTTTAATCGAAATCGGTATAAGCAGTCATTGTTTCTTGTGGAACAAGGCTAGCTAAAATAAAAACGCCTCGAGTGCAGTTGATATGTACTCGAGGCGTTCTGTTTGTAAGGTTGTTAATTGTCTTAGAGGATGAGAAAATCTCATTCAAAAAATAGCTTGAGTGTTACTCAGAAGCTTCTTCAGCGGCTGCGTCCTCTAAAACCTTGAGCACTTCTGGATCAAGGTCGCCACTCTCGAGGGCTTGATGCAACATAGAAATACCAAGGCGCACAACTTCCGACTTAGAGACAAGCCGCTCCGGATTAGAAAGTTGGTAAGCAGTTTTAGTGAGCAGCGAGTCTTGTTCTTCAGTGATAACAACTTGCAATCGCTTGCTTTTTTCGCGCTTTGGCACACTTGCCTCCTGTGACAATATTAGCATTCTACTGTTGAGGTTGACAACACTCAAGCAACCTCTATACACTAAGGTGTGTAAGGTGTGTAACTTGCGTATTTTTTCACGATACTCACCTCACACCTTCATGCCTAGCTGGTGACTGGTTGCAATTCAGCTTGATGTTGGTGATGTGAGTTGTCACTGTGATATTAGCTACGACATTATTACTGTGCAATTACTACCTCGCAGCTATTTTGACGTAAAGATTATTGGGTAATTGTTATGATACCCATCACGGCATTATTAACAACATCATCGTTGCTGTTGCACAAGTGTCTTGCTTGAGGTCTTTCAGCTTAGCTATCGTAGGTATGAGTGCAGGGTTTTGTGGTGCGGCTTATCGTCATAAAGTTTGTTGCGTGTTGTAGCACTTTGCCCTGTATCATCGCATTATTTTGTATCGTCACACCATGCCGTTGTGTTTACTATTGTATTTGCCGTCATGTTTGCCGTCGTGTTTACCATAGTGTTTGTTGCAGAAGGGTTTACCCATGATTGATCGTCCGCTAGACGTTGTGCCAGCTAAAGTACCAGATAAAGCATTTGTGATTGAAGGTGGCCAACCCCTTCAGGGTGAGGTTGTCATTAACCGCGCCAAAAATTCAGCTTTGTATCTTATTTTGGCATCACTTTTGACACCAGAACCCGTTGTGTTGCGCAATGTTCCTAAGTTAAGTGATGTGCTGGTGCTTTTAGAGATGTTGCGCCATTTTGGTGTTAAGACAGCTTGGCAAGGGCGTGACCTTTACTTAGAAGCAGACGACGTGCATTGTACCCACGCACCCTACACGATGGTCAGCAAAATGCGGGCAAGTTTTGTGGCATTGGGTGCGCTGTTAGGTCGGCGGGGTAACGCGCGCATGTCTATGCCGGGTGGTTGTGCATTTGGCCCGCGTCCGGTAGATAGACACATTAAAGCGTTTCGTCAGCTTGGCGCACACATTCGTGAAGACGGTGGCGATTTTTACGTGTGGCTCGAGCAACCCCTAGAAGGTACAACCGTCTTTGAAGCGCCTACTGTGGGTGGTACGCAAAACATTTTACTAGCAAGCGCGCTTGGAAGTAAGCAAGTTGTGATTGAAAATGCTGCGCTCGAGCCCGAAGTTACCGATTTAGTCACTATGCTCAACACTATGGGCGCGCGCATTCGCGGTGCAGGTACAGCTTGCTTGGAAATTGATGGCGTTAGCGCGCTTAAAGGCATTGACTATCAAGCGATTGCTGACCGTATTGAAGCGGGTACATTTATGCTGGCTGCAGCCGCAACACGCGGACATGTGCGCTTGTTGGGCGTCGTTCCTGATCATCTCCGGGCCGTAATTAGTAGCTTGCAAGCGTGTCAGGTAGAGATTCGTGAAACAGCAGACAGCCTCGAGCTAGACGCCCGTGGGCCACTGATACCCTGTAATGTTAGCGCGAGTGAATACCCCGGTTTACCCACCGACCTACAAGCGCCGTTTGGTGCGTTTTTAGCAACTGTACCCGGTACAAGTGTAGTGACAGACCGCGTTTACCCTGACCGCTTTACGCACGTTGTAGAATTAAGCCGAGCAGGTGCCAAGCTGGAGATGCACGACCGGACACTCTTGATCCAAGGGGCAAGTTTACAGGGCGCAACTATGCACGCTGCAGACATTCGGGCAGGTGGCGCACTTGTTGTAGCGGCTTTGGCAGCCAAAGGGCTTTCGGTCATTAGTGGGGTGCAGTATATTGAGCGTGGTTATGAAGACCTAGCTCAACGTTTTGCCCAACTTGGTGCCACAATCACCTTGCAGCAGCCGCTACCAGACGAAGAAATTCAGGATGCAGAGATTCAAGATACAGAGATTCAAGATACAGAGATTCAAGGTGCGATGGGGCAACTTGGTGAGTTAGACGGACTCAAAGAAGCTAGCTTAAATGATGCTAACTTGACTCAGCCATCTGTCAGCTTGTCTGTTAATTAAGCTTGGATATACTTGCGAAACTGAACTCTAGACACATCTCAATTTTCTACGTCTCTGACGCCATCTTCTCATTATCGGTCTAGCAAGATGACTTGAACGTCCTTGAAGGAGCATCTACCCGGTTAGGGGTTGGCTCATGCAGAATGTTGCCTAAATTTCAAACTGTCAACCTCGGTACATAGCGTGCTTGGTGTGGTAATAATCAACATGTACATAAATAATCATACAGCCTGCTCAATGTAAGAAACATAGGTTGGCTTTTGTGCTAGGGTAGGGCCATGATGAAGCACGGCATTTTTATTTACATTTCCATACTTTCATCAGCCTTGTTAGGGCTATTTAATAAATATGGCTCAGCACTAACCTTGTTATTACTGTGGGGTTTGTCATCAATGGAGTCTTTGCCAAAAGGCACACTACCCCCTGTTAGACGCAAAAATACGCGGCTTAATCTGGGTTTACTCTGTGTGCTGCTTGCGGCCTCGAGCGGCCTTGCCCTAGGACAAGAACTCGTGAACGTGCAGGGTGTGGTCGAAATATCAGATGGTGGTGCTTGGCGGCCTGTATTCGATACGACAATCCTTGCTGAAGGTGAGCGTTTGCGCACGCTCACCAACGGCGCTGTTCAGATACAACTGGATGATGAGCGCTATATTCGTTTGCACCGCGATACGGTTATTGCGCGCTCGGCGTCGGGTTACAGCCTCGAGCAGGGCAATCTTTACGCAAGTGGGCGCAACATCGTTATTTTTATGGATATTCCTGCGTTACGGCTCGACGGCGAAGCCCGTTTTGATGTTGACGGTGCAAGTCGCCGGGTGGCCACGTTTGCGGGAACAACGGTGGCATCTCCTCAAGGTACAGCCGTGCTGCTAAGCCCGGGGCAGCAGTTTTTTAGAGCTGATGAGACATCTACTGTTGAGGTTTCTGAGTATTTCGAGAGGGACCCTTGGTACTTAAACATTGTACCTGTTGACGAGGGCGGGAGTACTATCAACGCCCTCAACGGTAGTGCTGAGGTGTTACTTGCAGGTGAAGCAGATTGGCAACCCGCCAGCTTACAAAGTGGCTTTAACCTTGGCATGAGCGCGCGTACTGGGCCAGATAGTTGGCTCGAGCTGCTTTTTGAAAGTGGCAATATCATTCGTTTACAAGCAGATACGCAAGCAACCTTCACCAACTACGAAGACCTTGAAGACGGCAGTCGCCGCACGGTGTTAAACCTGAGCCGGGGCACACTGTGGACTGTGGTTGAGGGTGAACGTGAGCGCTTTGAAGTGGAAACGGTGGGGTTGGTTGCTGGGGTGCGCGGGACTACCTTTCGCACCGATGCAGCTAGTGAGGGTGCAACAGCACAAATTAAAGTGTTTGAGGGCAATGTTGTGGGCTTAGTTGAGGGTGTTGGGACAAGCATTGTGCAAGATCAGCAGTTTGATCCTGACGCGGGTGTGGAGGTGCTCGAGCCAGATGAGCTTGATGCGTTTAACTTAACGCGCGACAGCGTGCTTGAAAATGCAGCCACGCCCCAACTGCAATTTGAGCTCGATGTAAACACGTTTATTTTGGTAGATACCGACGTGCTCGAGCTACGTGGGCGTAGCCAAGACACCGTTGATTTAGTGATTGATGGCGACGTTTTTCCAGTTAACGACGACGGCACGTTTAGCCTTGTGCTAACACCACCTGAAGGTACAACCGACATTGTCATCATTGCTCGTAATGAGGCACTTAGTAGCCAAAGCATCATTACCGTAACGCGCAACACAACGCCTTAATGTAGAAAGCGATTCACTCAGTTACACCCTATGTGTTATGCCAAATCCGGTTGATTCCCGAAGGGATCAACCCCTGCCAGAGCAGGTAAGATACACTACGAAACCCGCGCTGGACGAGATGATGCC
>JBCCOX010000480.1:0-4324 GCA_039025155.1 Deinococcota bacterium
GTATAAGCATATTTTCTGGTTTACGAACTCTCTAAAGTGTAAGTATGTTTGCCTCACAGCTTGAGACATTAAATTATACCGATGAGCTTAGTGATACTAAATTCCCCAACGTGTCATCAGCATTGTTCAATAAGTTTTCGTCAGAGATAGCAATGCTACATCTTGCAGACAACTACCATCGCATTACGCTCTGTGATTGGGACTCTGTACTCAAGCTGCGTGTTGAATACACTGTAGCCTAGCACGTTGTGGCGTGTACAAACTTGACGTGAGCCACTCGAGCCGCGTCTCCCATTCATCACATCATCACGCTTATAAGCTGTTAAAAGGGTTCACCTAGTGATCTGTAAAATTTTATGACGTGAGCAAATATCATCACGGCGTAGCCAAAACTAACCCTGAGTTTGACTTTAGACGGCACGTTGACATGTGTTGAGTTTAGTAACACTATGCAGACAGCAAGCACACCCCAACTCACCAACAACACAGCCATTGGCGAAAATATCGGCGCAGTGCCCGGAATAAGTGCGACAAAGTCCTGGTCGTAGGCATTAATAAACAGCATAGCAAAGCCGTAAACCAATGGTGATACAAGTTTTTGCTTGGGGCTTGCCTCACGAATCCAAATAATGACAAACACGTACGCGATAACGATCAACATAAACGTAACGGCTATCATTGTTCACAGGATAATATTAAGTGTGGGTATAGCAGTATCACTCCGGACATTGCTATTCATACAACATTAGAACTAAATCAACATGTCCGGCATATCAGCTAGGTTATGAACAACATCCGCACAGTCAATCAGGTCTTGACTCGTTGTGTGGCGAAACCCGTACACCTCAACCCGGACACCGCGCTCTTGGGCCAGCCTGAGAATAGGTACAAAGTCGCCGTCGCCACTGGCTAGAGCAATTACATCTAAAAAATCTAGCGATTTCACAATGTCTGCAGCAATGCCCATGTCCCAATCGCCTTCAAACACAGGTTCACCGTGATCGTCGGTATAGCGCAGTCGCGATAACTTGCGGCGCACTCGGTAGCCCAAATTTGAAAGCTTAGCAATAAACCCGTGTGCTGCCGTGTCACCTTCGCGCTCAACAACATATGCAGTTGCAAACGCTAAGCGCCGCCCTTGGGCAACGTAGCGGGTAAGCGTTTCGTAGTCAACGTAACGCCCGCCGCTGTCCAGTGCTTTGCGGCTTAGATCACGCGCGCTGTAGTAGAGGTTTTGGGTGTCTACAAACAAACCCGCGCGCTGGTTGGGGTGGCGGCTGGGGGGTGGCTTAAACGAGGCGTCAGTCATAATAGTGTGCGGTTATTTGCTCTCTGACGTTGGGGATATGGGCTTGTGATGCGCCTCACCTGCTTGTAGTTCTGGCGCTTGTATGTCTGGCGCTTGTATGTCTGGCGCTTGTAAGTCTGGACACCCCAAGTATGCTGTCGAAGCAGTTAGCAAGCTATCGTCTAAAAATTTTGCCATGATGAGGTTGTCTTCGTAGTGATTACTCTGTTTACTAGTACGGATCTGTGCCCGCTCGCGGCCCTCGAGCACAAAGCCTTGCCGCTTGTACAACCGAATGGCAGCACTGTTGCCTGAACGAACATCTAGCTGGATTTTTTTAACCCCGGTGCGCTGCGCCCAAGCGTAAGCACGCGCTAACAAATGCTGCCCCACACCGCGCCCGCGCCACTCGGGTGCAACTGCCAACGTTAACACTGCAACGTGTCTGAGCCGGAGGGGTTGCGGTCGGTTAAGCTCGAGCCAACCACACAGCCGTGGTTTACTGGTTGGTTTACCGCGTGGAGTGCGTCCTTGCAGCGTGTGTCCTTGCAGCATGTGTCCTTCAGTACGGGCAAGCGCCACAAGGTAGTAGGTGTGCCGCAAGTCAAGACTGCGCAAGCGCCGGGTAAGCATATCTACACTAGGCGGGCCGTCGCCTACAAACCAGCGCGCTTCATCATAGATAACTTGCTGCAAAGCCTGCAGTTGCACTGCGTCTGCAGGTTGCGCAGGACGCAAGGTCACAGACGTGCTAGACGCTAAGCTAACAGTTGACGAAGATGCAGCGGCCATGGCCTTAGTATACTCATCTTTAGGCTATGAATAATACCGCTGGCTGCGGATTGACATCTGCTAGTTAGCATGAAATGGTTTAACAGCAAATGATAAGGCAGTCAAGGATAAGGCAAATCTGCAGGCGCTAAGCACCCCATAAAACCTGGGTCGTTCGCCAATATCAATTTTAGCTCATGTTAGTTTATCTGTCTCACTAGGCTCAAACCGCCAACATGTAACTGCCGTTCGTTCAACTCATTTCAGATATTCGTTACTCAAGACAACACCTATTGACCACCTGACCACCGCTTCATCAGCACCCGCAAGGAGACGACCATGCAACGACTTATCAGCTCTGAATCCGTCACCGAAGGCCATCCAGATAAACTCGCAGACCGCATTAGCGACGGCGTGCTAGACGCCATTTTGACCATCGATCCAATGGCTCGAGTAGCAGCCGAGGCCATCCTCACCCGCGGGCTAGCGCTCATTGCTGGTGAGATTAGCTGTAACGGCTATGTTGACTTACAAGCCATCGTCCGCACAACCGTGCGCGAGGTGGGTTATACCGACAGCCACTACGGCTTTGACGCAGATCATGGCGCGGTGCTTATTGCACTGAGTGAACAATCTGCCGACATCGCCCAAGGCGTTGACCATGCCTATGATTCTGGGGCCTATGATGCTGGGGCTTATGATGCTGGTACTCAAGAAGCTGATGCTCACTACAACGAACTGGGTGCAGGCGACCAAGGCCTCATGTTTGGCTATGCTAGCCGTGAAACGGACGAGCTGATGCCCCTACCAATCACGCTAGCCCATCAGCTCACCAAACGCTTAGCTGATGCACGTAAAACTGGTGTCCTCCCCTATTTGCGGCCGGACGGCAAAGCCCAAGTTACTATTCGCTACGAAGGTGATACGCCCACTGGAGTTGAGGCAGTGGTGGTCTCGAGCCAACATGACCCAGACATCTCCACAACGCAACTCCGTGATGACATCACCAAACACGTGATTGAGTACGCGCTGCCCAAGGGTTATTTAGCAGACGACACCAAAATTTTTGTCAACCCCACTGGGCGTTTTGTGAGTGGCGGCCCCGAAGCAGATGCAGGTCTCACTGGGCGCAAAATTATCGTGGATACTTACGGCGGTGCAGCCCCACACGGCGGGGGTGCGTTTAGTGGCAAAGACCCCACCAAAGTTGACCGCAGTGCGTCATACTATGCGCGTTACATTGCTAAAAATGTGGTTGCAGCCGGACTAGCTGCCCGCTGTCAAATTCAACTTGCTTATGCCATTGGCGTCGCGCATCCAGTGGGTATGTACGTAGATACCTTTGGCACGAGCCAAGTTTCTGAAACTGTCATTATGAACGCCGTAAGCAAAGTATTTGACGCTCGCCCTGCGGCCATCATTGACCAACTGAACTTGCGCCGGCCTATTTACAAAGCCACCAGTAGTTATGGGCACTTTGGGCGCGCTGAATTTCCGTGGGAGCAGACTGATCGTATACAGGCCTTACAAGCTGAGATTTAGCCAATACTAAGCCCTCAACCAAGCCCTACATCCAGCACCATCATCAGCACAAATCCTAACACCAAGCCCATGTTGGCTAAGGTAGCCTCACCTTGTTTGTTGACCTCTGGAATAAGTTCTGAAATCACCACGTAAATCATAGCTGCTGCTGCAAACGATAACGCATAGGGCATCAGCGGCTCAATGAGCGTGATGGTTAGCGCACCCAGTAAAGCAGCGATAGGTTCGACGATGCCAGAGAGTTGCCCGTAGTGAAAACTACGCCACACGCTCACCCCACTGCGCCGCAAAGGCATGGATACAGCAAGCCCCTCAGGAATGTTTTGCAACGCTAACCCCAACGTGAGAACAATTGCACCCGTTAACGTCGCCGCATTTCCTGTCTCACTAAGCGCCGCTGCAAACGCTGCGCCTACAGCTAAACCTTCAGGAATGTTGTGGATGGTGATGCTGTAGATAAGTAGACTCAACCGGGTAGCTTCTTCATCATTTACGGTACTGTCACCCGCTCCATCACCTGAACCACCACCCGCGCTGGGTTGATGGTCATCATCGTCCATGCCGAGCGGTAGGTGAGGTACAAAGTCATGAATAACCTTGACAAATACAACACCCAGCAAAAAGCCAACCGCCAATGGATACCAACTGGTTAACCGGCTTGCCTCAGCAAACTCGAGCGCAGGTGCTAGAAGCGAAAAATAACTCGCTGCCAGCATTACCCCA
>JBCCOX010000481.1:0-4317 GCA_039025155.1 Deinococcota bacterium
GTTCAAGGCATCAGTGAGTTTTTGCCTATTTCTAGCTCAGGTCACTTGGTGCTGGTTCGCTATCACTTAGGCTGGGGAACATCACTTCCTCTATATGTTGGCATTGCCACCAACACTGGCACGCTTTTAGCTGTACTGATTGCGTTGTGGCAAGACGTTCTGCAGTCGTTTCAGGGGCTTGGATATGGACTTGAGAAGCTTTCTCAACAGCTCTACCAGCGTCAACATCAGATAACTTCAAATGCTTCATCTAGTCTCAATAGAGATATAACTAATGATGACATCAACCAAAGTGATACTGACAGGGAACTTATCAAACAAGCATCTTGGCGGCTTGTATTATTAGTGTTGCTTGGGTCGCTGCCCACGGCGCTTATTGGTCTGGGGCTCGAGCCCTTTTTTGAACGCTTAGGAACACCGCTTCCCACCTCACTCGCGTTAATCCTCACAGGCGTGGTGATTTGGTTTGTGCCTAAAACAGGGTCTAAGACGCGCGCAGCAGACATTTTTTGGTGGGACGCGCTTTTGGTAGGGACAGTACAAGGTCTAGCGGTGATGCCGGGTATCTCAAGGGCAGGCGTAACCATTGCTTATTTGTTGTGGCGCGGGGTAGATAGCACGCTCGCGGCAAGGGTCTCGTTTCTCATGTACTTAGTAGTGTCGTTTGGCGTGACCTTACTCGGCTTGCGTGAGCTTGTTGAGGTTGATCTGGCATTGACCCCGCTCATCATCATGCTAGTAGCATCGTTAGCAACAGGCTACATTGCCTTACAGATTCTTTTACGATTATTGCGCCGGGGTCAATTGCACCGTTTTGCACCTTATCTTTGGGGTATTGCTGCGATCACTTTGTTACGTATTGTCTTAAGTTAGCTTATTGTCTTGAGTTGAAAGTAACGTCATCTGATGTAACACTCTTGGTACGTACAGCTTTGTAGGCTATATGTTGATGTAATAGCAGGTTTTATCTGTGCTTAGGTTACACTTATTAAGTTAAATGATAGTGGCTAACACGCCGAGCCATTGGCTGTCGTGTACATTAGTAAATAAGGGTGTTGTGTGCTGTAGTTAGTCCAATGCTTGCTATCTAATAGTTCGAATATTTGATACTGAGGTTGTTTAACTATGAGCTTGGCAAGTTGATGCTGCACTCGCAAAGTATTGCAGTTGCATAGATACTTGGTAGTTGCATAGATACTTGGTAGTTGCATAGATACTTGCACGTGGGGGAGTGTATTTGCAATCACGTTTATATTGCACGTAGATACGCCTTAAATTTGCTATTGGACTGCTGTTGCATTCCAGCCCATTGCCTGTAGTGGTTGATGATGTCTCCACGTGTCGTGTATCCATACAGATAATACGAAGTTATTTTCAGGTTAAATTCACCGTCAAATGATGATGATTTGGCGGTATATCAACGTTATAAAGGTCGTATAGAAATAGGAGGTCTCTTTATGGGATCATCTGCGTCAGCAAATGTTGTTACTCGCATTGCCCCTTCGCCCACCGGCGACCCCCACGTAGGCACAGCTTACATTGGGCTTTTTAATTATGCGTTCACCAAGCAGCATGGTGGGCGGTTTATTTTGCGCATTGAAGACACCGACCGTGAGCGTTACAGCGCTGAGTCAGAAGCAGGTATTTTAGAGATGATGAGCTGGCTAGGGATTCGTCCGGATGTAAGCCCTGATCAGTCAGATGATAACGGCCCTTACCGCCAAAGTGAGCGGCTCAAGGTGTATCAGCAATATGCGAACAAGCTGCTCGAGGGCGGCTTTGCCTACCGGGCGTTTGAAACTGCCGAAGAGCTCGAGCAAATTAAAGAAGACATGCGCCGCCGCGGGATTCAAGGTGGCTATGACGGGCGTGCCCGCAACTTACCGACGGAAGAAAGTGACCGCAGGGCCGTAGCAGGGGAACCTTTTGTTATCCGCCTAAAAGCACCGCTAACGGGTGAAACAGCTTTCAAAGACGAACTGCGCGGCTTGGTGCGTTTTAACAACGCAGAAATTCGTGACATGGTGCTTTTAAAAAGCGATGGCTACCCAACCTACCACCTAGCGAATGTCGTGGACGATCACCTCATGGGGGTTAGTCACGTGATTCGTGCTGAAGAGTGGATTACCAGCACCCCAATTCACGTGCTTTTGTATGAATCTTTTGGCTGGCAAGTGCCGCAGTTTATTCACATGCCGCTACTGCGCAACCCAGACAAAAACAAAACTAAAATCAGTAAGCGCAAACTGGATACCAGCGTGGACTCGTACCGTGACCAAGGCTTTTTGCCTGAAGCGCTGCTCAACTTTTTGGGGAACCTTGGTTGGAGTATGCCAGATGGGCGCGAGTACTTTGATCTTGAGGCGATGATTGACAATTTTGACATCACCCGGGTGTCTCTTGGTGCGCCTGTGTTCGACCTAAAAAAATTGCGTCACGTGAATGCCCACTACATTCAGCAGATGGATGTTGAAGACTTGGCTGATAGGGCACGCCCCTTTTTGGATGCCGCCGGACATACAACAGATGACGAAGATTATTTGCTAGATGTACTTTATGTGTTGCAACCTCGAGTTGAAACCTTGCAAGATTTTGTCACGCAAAGTCGTTACTTCTTTTCTGAAGACTACGGCTTTAACGATGATGCTAAGAAAAAGCTAACTGCTGGGCAGGGCTACATCAGCGACCTCGAGCGTGAGCTGGCACTGCTTGACTCGTTTGATCCAGACAGTGTCGCCGACGCCATTGACGACTATATTCAGTCACGCAGTTTGTCCAAAGGTAAAGTGTTGCCACCTCTACGGGCTGCGCTAACTGGCACCATGCAATCACCAGACATTATTGAAGTGGCCAGCATTTTGGGGCGCAGGCGCGTGCTTGCGCGCTTGGGTCGGGCCTTGCAACTGGTGACATCTGGCTTACCGGATGACCGTCCTATTAAAGAAGATAAAAGCAAAGAAGACACCGATGCCAAACAGGTATCTAAACGCGAAGCGGTAAGCTAGTGGCCTGGTTTGATAAACTCCGCGCAGGACTGGATAAAACCCGTGACGTTCTAACTACCGACGTCCGCGAGTTAGGTAAAACGTGGGAAATGGACTGGGACGACCTCGAGTTTGCCCTCATCGCGGCAGATACAGGTGCAAATATAGCCTCAGCAGTGGTGGCGGAAACCAAAAAACAACGTGAGCTGGGCATAAGTTTTCAAGATGCGCTCGAGCAAGCCCTGCTCGACCAGTTAGAACCTGACCGCATGCGGCAAAAGTTGCGCCGCGTTGGGTTCGACCTAGATGTGACCCGCAACATGGTGGATGTATCTGGCAAGGTCATCATGATGGTTGGCGTGAACGGTGTAGGCAAAACAACTACCATCGCCAAGTTGGGTCAGTATTATCAGCGTTTTGGTAAATCAGTCATGTTTGCTGCTGGTGACACTTTTCGGGCTGCTGGTAGTGCACAGCTTGCCGTGTGGGGTGAGCGTTTAGGCATTCCCACAATTACCGGGGAGACGGCGAGTGACCCCGGTGCAGTTGCCTTTGATGGCGCAGTGGCCCGCAAAGACCAAAACCTCGACTTACTGTTTGTGGATACCGCTGGGCGTTTACACACTAAACACAATCTGATGGAAGAACTTAAAAAGGTGAAACGTGTTATTGGCAAAGCAGATGATGGCGAACCGGCTGAAGTTTGGTTAGTGCTAGATGCTGTGACCGGGCAAAATGGGCTCGAGCAAGCTCGCAAATTTCACGATGCTGTGGGACTCACCGGCGTGATTGTCACCAAGTTAGATGGCACTGCCAAAGGTGGCATTTTGCTACCCATTGCCAGAGAACTAGGTATCCCCATTAAATTTATTGGTGTAGGTGAGCAAGCTGAGGACTTACAACCTTATGATGCCGCTGCTTTTGTGCAGGCCCTTCTAGGCATGCCACAAGCTGCTTAAATAAGGGTCTCAGGTCTTATGAATAAGCGTCTCAACGGGCTGGCAATGACACCATTTCAATGAGTTGTGCTAACAATGTCGAGGTGGAAATCAAGGGGTGCAAGTTAAGATGCTAGCTGACCAGCCAAGATTGTCTTTAACATGACGACAAGCTCAGGTTTAACTGATAGTTTTGCCTTTTGGCAGCAACTGAGTGACCAGCATATTGGGGTTGCAGGTGGTACGGCATTGCTGCAGCCTTATGTGCCGCTGCTACTTGCTAATGCGGTTTGGCAGCCGGAGGCGAACAAGCTTGCTGAAGTTCGTGGAGTGTATGAGCAGCACAATATTCAAGCGGGTGTCGTGGTGACATCTTCTAATGAGATACTCGAGCA